>CAMNEH010000124.1 GCA_946536315.1 uncultured Clostridia bacterium | reverse complement strand
CTTGCCATTGTCGCCTCACGGCGCCGCTGACGCGGTCCGTGAGGCGTTGTGGCTTACCGGGCGTTTTCCCGCCTGTTTTCCAGGGCGTTTCGAACCTACAGACGGCGGCCGAATACTGAAACCGGAACCAACCATCCTCTTGTCATCGGCGCCGGAACGCATTATCATAATGGTTATGAGGGAAGAACAGACAAAGGAGACCCATTATATGAGCGAGGTACTGGAGCAGATCGAGCAAAGAGGAATCAAGATCGGCATGGAAAAGGGCATGGAAAAGGGCCGCGCGGAGGGCATGGAAAAAGGCCGTGCGGAGGGCATGGAAAAGGGGGAAAACAAGCTGGGCACCCTGATCGACAGGCTGCTTCGCCTTGGACGCAGCGGAGACGTGGCGCGGGCGGCGACCGACAGCGAGTACCGCCAGCAGTTGTATCAGGAATTCCAGATCGCCTGAGGGTCGAACGGCGGGATGCATTTCCAGGGGCTTGAATAAGGAATACGGCAGACACACAGCTTGCTACTGTCGCCTCACGGCGCCGCTGACGCGGCCCGTGAGGCGTTGTGGCTTACAGGGCGTGCTCCCGTCTGTTTCCAAAGGACAGTGCTCACCTGCTGCGGTCATGCCGAATGAAGGCGCTTATTGAAATAATTCCGCCGTCCTGCGCATGCGCTCTGCGATCGGCACGCTGAACGGACAGCGGGCTTCGCAGCTTTGGCAGCCGATGCACGCGGAGGCGTCCGGCGACAGCGCATGATAGTGCGCGCGCACGCTTTCGGGCACAGTCGGCTGCTGGATGGCGAGGTCGTAAAACTTGTTGACCATCGCGATGTCGATGTTCATAGGGCAGGGCTTGCAATGCCCGCAATAAGTGCACTGCCCGCTGTAGGCGTGCAGCGGCGCGGACGCGATGACCGAGGCGTAATCCTTCTCGTCGTCGCCGGCGGTCTCGTAGGCCACTGCCTGCTCCAGCTGCTCCACAGTGTCATATCCGCAGAGGATGGAGCATACCGCCGGCCGCGTGAGCGCGTAATGGATCAGCTGGACGGGGGTGAAGGCGGCGCCGAAGGGCGAGGTCTTTGCGTCGAACAGCCGTCCGCCAAAGAATCCCTTCATGACGGTGAGGCCGATGTCCCGCGCCTCGCACAGCTGATACAGCGCCGCGCGCTCGGGGTCGATCCCGCTGAGCGACTGGGCGTAATCGGCAAACATGCTGTCCAGGTCCTCGCTGGCGGGCTTCATATCAAATGCGGGGTTCACGCTGAACAGGATCATCTCGACCAGCCCGCACTCCACCGCCTGCGCGGCGATGCGCGGGTTATGCGTGCTCAGCCCGATGTGGCGGATGACGCCCTGCTCGTGCAGCTCGCGCACGTAATCGATGAAGGGCCCGTTCATCGCGCGGTCCCATTCGTCCTGCGCGTCGATGTAGTGAATCATGCCCAGGTCGATATAGCCGCCGCCGATGCGCCTGAGCTGATCCTCAAAGGCGGGCCGGACCTGCGCGAGGTCCCTGGAGCGCACGTACTGTCCGCCCTGCCAGGTGGAGCCGATGTGGCCCTGTACGATCCACTGGTCCCGGCATTCGGCGATGCCCTTGCCGATGATGTCACGGGATTTCGGATCCGGCATCCAGCAGTCGATGATGTTCACGCCCAGCGCGTGCGCGCGGCGGATCAGGCGTACGCCGTCTTCCTCCGGGTGCCGCTCCAGCCATTCGCCGCCAAAGCCGATTTCGCTGACCATCAGGCCGGTCCGGCCGAGTTTTCTGTAACGCATGTGTTTCCTCCATTCCGCGTTGAATTGCACAAATAATGATATAATAAGTTTAAGAAAATTGCAAGCACTTGATGAAACCGCCGGTTCCTTGACAATTCCCCGCTTTCACGGTATGCTTGGACCAATGTCAGGAGAGCGGGCGCTGAGACGGCGGGGGACTGCCCGCCCTCAGCGCCTGATCCGGATCAAGCCGTCGGAGAAAAGTGGGACAGAGTTCAGCGGTACGTTGCCGCTGAACGGGACGATCCTGCTGCCGGACCGGCATTGGACGCATTTGGTTGCCGGAGTGTGCCGGCATTGGAGGAAACGGAATGAAGCGCTGTGTCATCGTCGGCGGCGCCGACATCATGGATGTCGGCAGGATCCGTCAATACCTGCGGGCGGATGATTTCGCGGTGTACTGCGACAGCGGCCTGCGCCATCGGTCCCGGCTGGGGCTGGCACCCGGCCTGATTGTCGGCGATTTCGATTCGCATCCCCGGCCGGAAACGGACACGGAGACCATCGTCCTGCCCCGGGAGAAGGATGACACCGATACCGTCTTTGCCGTCAGGGAGGCGCTGCGCCGGGGGTATGAGCGCTTTTTGCTGCTCGGCATGACGGGTCGACGGATGGATCATACGCTGGGGAACCTGTCCATCCTGTTGAGGCTGGATACCCTCGGCAGGCAAGCGATCCTGGTGGACGACTATTCGGAAATGGAGGTCGTCTCCCGCGAGGCGGCGGAGATCCCGGATCGCTTTCCTTATTTTTCGCTCCTCGCCTGCGCCGGAACAGCCCGCGGCATCCGGATCACCGGCGCGAAATTCCCCCTGGAGGACGGGGAGATCACCTGCGATTATCAGTACGGCATCAGCAACGAGGTGCTTCCCGGGCAGACCGCCCGGGTCACCGTATGCGAAGGCCGGCTCCTGCTGATGAGGATCCTGGTGCCCTGACCGGCAGGAACTGTGGCCTGCGCTTTCCGTTTGCTTTTCTCTCTGAGAAATCAAAGCAGGTTGGCGGTGAATCGTTTTTTCTGAAAGGCAATCGACGTGTCAGTTGATTCAGTCAAATGATTATGATATACTGTTCATCCGGAAGTTACTCGTAATATCGACTAACTTCCGGATGAAAAGAGAGCATCATCGTTTTGCGTGATGACACGTTGGCTCATGGGGAGACTTTTATGATTGAACGCAGAAAATATCTGGATGCATTGATCAGGCGCCAATGGAACGGTCGAATCAAAGTGATTACCGGGATCCGGAGATGTGGAAAGAGCACATTGCTGTTTGAACTGTTCCGGGAATACCTCCTTGGATCAGGTGTGCAGGAGAACGATATCATCCTGCTGGCGCTGGATGATGATATCAACGAAAAGTACCGTGATCCAACTTGCCTTTCCGCCTATATCCGGGAGCTGACGTCTGATTCTGCACGTAAATACTATGTCTTGATCGATGAAATACAATTCGTCATTTCAAGGGACGAGCTGAAGCAGAAAGATCAGCCTGTCAGGCTTTACAGTGCTCTGAATCAATCTGGCATCTGATATCTTCTGATCATTCATTTTCGACGGACAGGACGGAGAAGAAACGGACATACAGCGGCTCGTTCATCGCCGGATGAGGCGAACGGGCGAAGCGGCGCAGCCAAATAAAGTGGCGCAGGGGGATACTTCCCTCTGCGTTTTCGTCATAGACGGCAGTGCTATGCTGGGCGGAGCGCGAGTGAAACGGACAGACTTCAGCGCCACCTGATGTCAGGTTTGTTGACATCAAGATATGTGGGTACCCTGCAGCCATCCGCTTTACCGAGATATTCAAGGAGCAGCGCAGACTGTATGGCCAGACCCTGCAGGCAGTGATCGGAACGATCGATGAGTGTATCAGCCATAATGTGCTGAAGGCATATATGCAGGACCGCAGGACGGAGGTGCAGAGTATCATGATGACGTTATTCGATAATGAAAGCATTATTACCATGTTTGAGAACAGCAAAATCGCGGAGGGCCGTGCTGAGGGCATGGAAAAAGGCATGGAAAAAGGCCGCGCAGAAAGGCGCGCGGAAGGCGCGAATCTGCTGGGCGCGCTGATCAGCAAGCTGATCAAGCTGGGCCGGAATCATGATATCGAGCGCGTCGCGACGGACAGCGAGTACCGCCAGCAGCTGTACAAGGAATTCCAGATCGCGTAAGCAGCCCCTATCCAAGGTAAAGCGATCAATCGGACAAACAGGGACGGCGAGTAAACCACATCCTCCATCTTTGCGGCGGTCAGCTTCGGCTGGCCGCCCTTTTGCTGCGCGAATCTGGAAAGACCCGGTCGGATGGAACGGGAACAGAGGGTGAGTGTGAACCGGCAACGGGCGGAGACGCTGTGTTGCCTGATGCTGAGACCATCGATGTGACCCGCTCATATTTCTGCTGAACAATTTATCAGTGTACGTGCATCATTTTCACTATTGATGAAAACTATGTTTGACTTTGCGCAATATTTTCAGTAGAATGATTCGAGGAGGTCGTATAATGACAGACAATACCAGTGTATGCGTCAAATCAGAACTATAATGGTGCAACAATTGATCCATCTATCTGAACACGCGGGGAGGAATGAGCATGATCCGGAAGGCAAGGACGGAAAACGGATGGGTGAAGGGACTGCCGGCGGCGGATCCGCGGGTGACCAGCTACAAGGGGATCCCGTATGCCGCGCAGCCGATCGGGGCGCTGCGCTGGCGCGCGCCGCAGCCGTGCGCAGACTGGGCGGGGGAAAGGGAGGCGTACGACTTCTCGCCGATCCCTGTCCAGGCGCCGATCAGCGCGGACCCGCGAAATCTGTATGACCGGGAATGGCATGTGGACCGCGACATTCCCATGGACGAGGACTGTCTGACGCTGAATATCTGGACGCCGGCGGACGGGCGGAGGGATATGCCGGTCTTTGTATGGTTTTTCGGCGGCGGACTGCAGGTGGGCTACACTGCAGAGATGGAGTTTGACGGCGAGCGCATCGCGCGGCGGGGCATCGTCGTGGTGACGGTCAATTACCGGGTCAATGTGTTCGGCTTCCTCGCGCATCCGGAGCTGACGGCGGAAAGCCCGGACGCGCCGGCCAACTTCGGCTTTCTGGATCAGCAGGCGGCGCTGAAGTGGGTGCGGCGGAATATCGCCGCCTTCGGCGGAGACCCGGACAACGTGACGATCGGCGGACAGTCCGCCGGCGGCATGAGTGTTTCGGCCCAGCTTACCTGCCCGGATAACCGGGGGCTGTTCCAACGCGCGATCATTGAGAGCGGGGCGTTCGCGCCGCCGTATCCGTTCGATTTCGGCCTGTGCAGCGACCTGACCGCCGCGGAAGCGCGGGGCAAGGCGTTCTTTGACTTTCTGGGCGTCGCCAGCCTGGCGGAGGCGCGGGAGATCGACGCGTTCACGCTGCGCGACCGCGCGCTGGCGTGGGACCGGGAGCACGGCTGGGGCAAGACGTTCGGCGAGGTCGTGGACGGCGTTTTTTCCAGGCGCAACAGCCAGCAGTGGTTTCTGGATGCGGACCGGCTGGATGTGCCGGTGCTGCTGGGGCATACCGGCAGCGAATTCATTCACCACGCGGACGCGCAGGACGAATCGGCGCTGCGCACGTTTGCGGCGCGCGCCTTTGGCGACCGTGCGGACGCGTTCCTGCGGTGCTTCTCCGATGTTTCAGACGCGGAGGCGATCCGCAAGGAGAGCAGCGTGAACACCATCGAGTTTGCCATCCGCGCCGCGGCGCGCCGACAGGCGGCGCTGGGCAGCGCGCAGCCGCTGTATTATTACATGTTCGACGCGGACATCCCCGGCTGGGACCATCCCGGGGCCTTCCATTCGGTGGACCTGTGGTTTTTCTTCGAGACCCTGGCCAAGTGCTGGCGGCCCTTCAGGGGCAGGCACTACGACCTGGCGCGGCAGATGTGCGACTACTGGTGCAACTTTATCCGGAACGGCGACCCGAACGGCACGGACCTTCACGGCGAGCCGCTGCCCTGGTGGCCGGTCATGAACCCGGCGCTGCCGGTACGCATGCGCTTTGCCGATACGGCGGCGCCGCAGGCGTGTCCGGAAAGCCCGCTGATGCGCTTCCTGCTGGACGAGTATCTGGAATCGCGTTGATCGCGGGACATCAAGCCTGAAACAGTTTGAGCCATTGCGATCCGTGATCATCATGGTCCGTAACGTAAAATCATGGCGGACGTATTGTCAAATCAAATCAGATTGCATATAATGTCCATGCGCCGCGGGGCGGCGCGGGAAAGGAGTTGGTATTTTGGACGCGGGGTCTGACGGCTCAGCGCAATCAATGGGCTGGCTGCTGTTGCTGCAGCTGTTGCTGATTATGGTCAACGCGTTTTTCGCCGCGGCGGAAATCGCGGTCATCTCACTGAATGAAGGCAAGCTTCGCCGGCAGGCGGAGGGCGGCGACGCGAAGGCGAAAACCATGCTGAAAATGGTGCTCTCGCCCTCGGGCTTCCTGTCCACCATCCAGGTGGCGATCACGCTGGCCGGGTTTCTGGGCAGCGCGTTTGCGGCGGACCATTTCTCCGGCGTGCTGGTGGACTGGCTGGTCGCGGGCGCGGGGATCACGGGCGTATCCCGCGGCACGCTGAATACGCTCGCGGTCATCCTGATCACGGTGATCCTGTCCTTCTTTACGCTGGTGCTGGGCGAGCTGGTGCCCAAGCGCGTCGCGATGAAGTTCCCGGACCGGGTGGCGCGCTTCGTCTGCGGGCCGGTGCACCTGATGAACGTCCTGTTCCGGCCGGTGATCTGGGTGCTGTCCCACACGGTCAACGGGGTGCTCCGGCTGCTCGGCATCGATCCGAAGGCGGACGAGGCGAACGTGACCGAGGACGAGATCCGCATGATGGTGGACATCGGCGAGGAGAAGGGCACCATCGAGGGCGACGAGCACGATATGATCGAGAACGTGTTCGAGTTCAACAACATGACCGCCGCGGACTGCATGACGCACCGCACGACCATGGTGGCCCTGCAGCTGGAGGACAGCAACCAGCATATCCTGCGCACTATCCGCGAGAGCGGGCTGTCCAGATTCCCTGTGTACGGGGAGAATCTGGACGATATCAAGGGCACCGCGACCACGCGCGATATCCTGCTGAACCTGGTGAGCGGCAACGCGAGAAAGCTCAGGGACATCATCCGGCCCGCGTACTTCGTGCCGGAAACGGTGCGCACGGACGTCCTGTTCCAGGAAATGCGCAAGCGCAAGACGCATATCGCGATCGTCGTGGACGAATACGGCGGCACGGCGGGCCTGGTGACCATGGAGGACCTGCTGGAGGAAATCGTCGGCTCGATCTACGACGAATATGACCGCGAGCGCCCGTCGGACATCCAGAAGCTGCCGGACGGCGCCTGGCGCGTCGCGGGCTCCTGCTGGCTGGAGGACGTTTCCGAGGCCCTGGGCGTGAACATCCCCAAGAGCGACGAATACGATACGGTCGGCGGGCTGATCTTCAGCCGCCTGAACACGATCCCCAGGGACGGCGACCATGTCCGGGTGACGGCCTTCGGCCTGACGCTCGAAGCGGAAGAAATCGTCGACCGCCGCGTCGTCTGGGCGCGGATCACGATCGACGCGAAGCCGCCGGAGCAGGAAGCTTCCTGAGATCCATGCAGAAACGCCGGACAGAGGAAAGGCTCTGCCCGGCGTTTGGTTGTACGCCCGCCAAGGGCAATAGCATGGTGGTGAAAGTCCACTACACGCTTGGT
>CAMNEH010000123.1 GCA_946536315.1 uncultured Clostridia bacterium | reverse complement strand
CACCAGCAGGCACTCTACCCGGATCCCGCCGATGTCCAGCACCTGTCCGTCCTTCAGCAGCGTCCGTGGATTGTCGGTCACCACCATGGGCAGCTTATACAGGTGGAAAGTCACCCTGCGGCGCGCCTCGCCTGTTAGGTAGCGGTTTTCGATTTCGCTGAGGTAGATGGTCGCCTGGCGGAACAGGCCGTCGCTGTCGCGCTCCAGCGCGCCCACATGATCGGTGTCCTGGTGGGTGACCAGGATGTGCCGAATCGACGCCGGGTCGATGTCCAGCCAGCCCATCTTCTCCTTCAGCCGATCATAGTTGTAGCCCGCGTCGATCATGAGGGTCGTGCCATTGTTCGTGTAAAAAAAGATATTGGCGATCCACTCGCGCACGCAGGCGACGTGCTCGTCGATCCATCCGGTATTCAGGGGCTTGAAGATCTCCTTGCCCCGGAACATCAGGCTCATGACCCGTTTTTGAAACTGGGAATCCTTTTTCGACATACACTGCGCCTTCCTCGTGATGACGTGTTCGTATCAGCTGACCCTCTGCCCAAAAAAGAAGGCTCGACCAAATGGTTAGGCACGTCTAACGATGGCATTATACCCTTTCGTCGCGCAATTGGCAAGTTCTAATATTTACTTTGTCAAATGCCAAAGTTGCGGTATAATGCAACTGCAGGAGGGGAGGACTTGATGATGGATGTTTATGCGCCGGAGTACTATCCGCGGTTCCGATGCGTTGCCGGACAGTGCCGGCACACCTGCTGCGCCGGCTGGGAAATCGATATCGACGAAGAAAGCCTGTCGCGCTATCAGCGCATGACGGGCGAATTCGGCGACCGTGTGAGACGGAGCATCAGCCTGGACGGCACGCCCCACTTTATCCTGGCGGCGGGCGAGCGCTGCCCTTTGCTCAATCAGGACAATCTGTGCGACCTGATCCTGCATGAGAGAGAAGGGGCGCTCTGCCAGATCTGCCGGGACCACCCGCGATTCCGCAATTTCTTTACCTCACGGGTGGAAATCGGCCTCGGCCTGGTCTGCGAGGAGGCGGCGCGCCTCATCCTGACCTGGCCCGCACCGTTCCGACTGCTCCGCCTGTCGGGCGACGGCGCGGGGGAGACGCCGGCGGATGAGCGGTATCTGCTGGCCCTGCGGGATGAATGGCTTCATTCCCTGCCGGAGGAGGGGCCGCGGACCCGCCTGATGGAGACGCTGATCTACCGGCACCTGGCGGACGCGCTCTACGACGGGCGTCTGGATGAGCGGATCGCATTTATTCAGCGGGCCTGCTCGGCCATCACGGACTGCTGGGCGGACGGCGATGTGGCGGCCCTGGCCGAGCGGGCGCGGAACTTTTCGGATACAGTGGAGTACGACGACGAAGCGCTCGAGCAGTGGATCGGCCATGGCAGCGGCCGTTGATGCGGACGCGATGTCTGAAAACGCTTGCTGCGCTGCCGCCATTGCGGTATAATGGGTGGGCAGTGAAAGCGTCCCTGAATCCGGACAGACACGGAAATCCGTCCGGGCTCGAAGGGCGGGAGGAGTCGGGCGGATGGGCGATATGCGGACAATGACAGCCGTACCCGGTTTAACAGACAGTGCCTGCTGAATGGACAAGGGAGAACGATCAGCCATGATCATTAAATGCAAAATGTGCGGCGGGGACATCGCGTTTGTCCCCGGCGCGACCTACGGCACCTGTGAGAATTGCGGCAGAACGTCCACCATTCCCCAGGGCGACGACGAGCAGAAGCTGAACCTGTTCAACCGGGCCAATCATTTCCGCCGCCAGGGGGAGTTTGACAAGGCGGTCGCCGCGTACGAGAGGATCCTGACACAGGACGACACCGACGCCGAAGCCCACTGGGGCGCGGTGATCAGCCGCTTCGGCATCGAGTATGTCGAGGATCCGGGCACCGGCCAGCGCGTGCCCACCTGCCACCGGGCGCAGCTGACCTCCATCCTCGCGGACGAGGATTACAAGGCCGCCGTACAGTACGCCCCGGACGCCGAGAGCCGCCGCCTCTATGAGGAGGAAGCCGCTCGCATCGCGGAGATCCAGAAGCGCATCCTGGCCATCTCGCAGAACGAGAAGCCCTACGACGTGTTCATCTGCTACAAGGAGACCGACGAGCACGGCCGGCGCACCCACGACAGTCAGTGGGCGCAGGACGTGTATTATGGCCTGACCGAGCAGGGCTGGAAGGTCTTCTTCAGCCGGATCACGCTGGAGGACAAGCTGGGCCGGGAATACGAGCCGTACATCTTCGCCGCCCTGCAGTCGGCGAGGGTGATGCTGGTCATTGGCAGCAAGCCGGAATACTTCAACGCCGTCTGGGTACGAAATGAATGGAGCCGCTACCTCGCGCTGATGGCGCACGACCGCAAACGCCTGCTGATCCCCTGCTACCGGGATATGGACCCCTACGATCTGCCGGACGAGCTGAGCAACCTGCAGAGCCAGGATATGGGTAAGATCGGCTTCATGCAGGACCTGATCCGCGGGATCCGGAAGGTGCTGGAGGGGGAAAAGAACCCGGAGCAGCCCCGGGTCGTCCAGCAGGTGATACAGCCCGCCGCAGTCGATGCCGCCGCTCCCGGCGTGAACAGCCTGATGCAGCGTGCTTTTTTGTTCCTGGAAGATGGCGATTTTGACAGCGCGGCAGAATATCTGGACCGTGTGCTCGACATCGATCCAAAGTATGCCCCCGCCTATGCGGCAAAGGTCTGCGTGACCTTTGGCCTCCGCAAGGAAGCCGCACTGGCGGAAACCACCTTCCAATACGAAGACAACCCCGACTGGCAGAAGGCCCTGCGCTTTGCCGATCCGCAGCAGAGGGCGGTCTACGAGGACTACACGGCGAAGGTCAAGGAGCGTGTGGCGCTCCAGATTCGCAACTATGCTTATGACTGCGCCATGGAGATGGCCGTCCTGCCCAGCGCCGACTGGCATAAGCTGGATGAGGAGCTGGATGCTTACAAGGCATCCTGCACCCGTTCCACAGGAAACCGGGCTGACGGCAGCCGCCGGGCAGACAGCCGGAAGAGGGAGGATGCGTTCAACCAGGCGGTGAAATCCAACGAGCCGGGCCATGTGGCGGAAAGCATGCTGAAAAGAGCAGCAGTCAGGTTTAAGGCCATCGGAGACGAGGAATCCAAAGAACGAGCGGAACAGTGCAGGACACTGGCCGAACAGGCCCGACAGAAAGCGGTGTATCTGAAAGCGGATCAGATGCGCAACGGGGGACAGCACAAACCTTCTCAGCTTGACGAAGCCGCTGGACTGTACCTGACCGTACCGGATTACAAGGACGCAAAGCAGAAAGCCCAGGCCTGTGTGGATCAGGCGGAAGCCCTCCGCGCCGGGCTGTATAACGCCGCAGTGGCCGCCATGAACGCCGCCGGCGAAGAGAGCTTCAAATGGGAAATCACCGGAAAAAAACTGGCTGACGCTCAGCTGGAGGGCTATCGCGATGTAGCCCAGCTGCGCGAAAAAGCGGCCAGGCGCTATGATGAATGCGTGGCAGCAGAGCGGCAGGCGCAAGAGCGTCAGCACCTCGAAAAAGAAGCCGCTGCCACAAAGAAAAAGCGCAATACACTATTTGGCATTCTGGCTGCTGTGCTGGTGGTGGCAGTGGTACTGGTCGTCACGCGGGTGATCATCCCCCGTAACAACTACCGGGATGCCGTCGCGCTGCAGCAGGCCGGGAAATACGAGGAGGCCATCACAGCGTTTGAGGCACTGAAAGGATACAGTGATTCGGCTGCGCAGATCGAAGCCTGCCGGAAAAACATCAGACAACGGGACTATCAGGCAGCCGTAGCGCTGCAGCAGGCCGGGAAATACGAGGAGGCCATCACAGCGTTTGAGGCGCTGAACGGGTACAGTGATTCGGCTGCGCAGATCGAAGCCTGCCGGGAGAGCATCAGGCAGCCGGCGGCGTATCAGGCAGCTGTAGCGCTGCAGCAGGTGGGGAAATACGAGGAGGCCATCACTGCGTTCAAAGCACTGAACGGATACAGTGATTCGGCTGCGCAGATCGAAGCCTGCCGGGAAAGCATCAGACAACGGGACTATCAGGCAGCCGTAGCGCTCCAGCAGGCGGGGAAATACGAGGAAGCTATCACAGCGTTTGAGGCACTGATCGGATATAGCGACTCTGCAACGCAGATCACTGAAACGAAATACCTGAAGGCAAAGTACATGACCACGAAGGGTGATTATGCTGGCGCTGCGGCAATCCTTATTGGCATTAAAGGCTACAAGGATGTTGACAGCCTGCTGAAAAACGACAATAATCTTTTGACAGCAGCAGCAGTAGCAGCAGGCGACGCGAAGTACACCGTAGGGAACTATGTGACATTCGGTCGCTATCCGCAGACAAGCGCTGGGAATGACAGTACGCCGATTGAGTGGCTGGTGCTGGAGCGGGATGGGAACAAAGCGCTGCTGCTGAGTCGGTATGGCCTGGAGCCTCAGCCATACAACACAGTATTTACGGACATCACGTGGGAAAAGTGTACTCTGCGGACCTGGCTGAATGGGACGTTCCTGAACAAAGCGTTTACCACGCAGGAACAGACTGGAATCCTGCTGACGGATGTGAACAACAGCAGCAGTCAGGGATACGGCAAATGGTACACAAGCGGTGGGAACAACACGCAGGACAAGGTCTTCCTGCTGAGCTATGCGGAAGCAAAACAATATCTTGGCGTCACGTATGATAATAGCATTAACATGGAATCCCGTGTCACGCCGACAGCTTACGCACATCAGCAAGGGGCAAATATTTCCAGCAGCAACAAGACAGCTAAGGGCCAGGCAGCTGGGTGGTGGTGGCTGCGTTCCCCTGGTGACTATCAGCTAAATGCTGCGGTCGTCTTTACGGATGGCTCTCTCTACTGCCGCTATGTTGCCGGTGACGATGGTTGTGTCCGCCCCGCTATATGGATCAATCTTGAATCTGATATCTTCTGATCTTTCATCCTTTGCAATCAGTACAAGGAAACAAGGGGACAGGAGATATCTGAAATCTCCCGGCTGTGTGAAGCAGATCGAGGGAATGCTGCAGAGGAAGGGATGCAGGGGGAACCATCCCCCTGCTCTCCGCAGAAGGTGGAAATATGCATCCAATAAAGGGGTGAAGTTTTTGCTCAACATTTATTTTGGCCCAATGCCGCAGGCCATTTACGACACATCCTCATATTTCAACAATGTGTATCTTGACAGCTGGCTGGATGAGAAGCTGACGCAGGACATACCGCGGGCGATTGACAAAGGCGTTGTGCTCAGCAGCCATGCCGTGGAAACCAGAGCGCTGGGCATCATTCCTGTGTTGTGAACACCGGAGAAATTGTCCACAATATGGCGGAGCTTGTCCTTTCCGCTGCGATGCTCCTGGAGGGAGGCGCCCGGCAGTGAAAGGCAGGCATGAAATCCTTTCAAATCCGTCTGCCTACATCGAAAGCAAGGATGATTTCAGTTGGGAGCGGTTCTTCACAGCTTTGCTGACAGAGCGAAGCCGGGGAACATGGCTGCAGTACAGTAAGAGAAGTCTCAACCAGCATGATATACAGCCGGCTGTCATGGAGCAGATCGGTCAGATCATGCCTGACGCTCTGCAAACACCGTCAAACCACACCAATCCGGCATCTGATATCTTCTGAGGTTTTTGGCATTTCAGAAAAACGGAAAGAAAAAGGAACAGGAGAGAGCGCATGACGAAGACAGAGAATCCGGCAAGGACCCGGGCATGGGGCAAAATGGGTCCCCAAGGCGGTAAAGCGGATCATCGCAGGGGGACGGTTGGCCATCGCTGTGGCGTCATCCTGTGCGTGCTGATGATCGGCATCATGATTTTCGGCGGCGCGGCCGCGGAGGGAAATGAGATGGAGGAAAGACTGATACTCGCTATTGACGGTGTTCAGGTGGCGGTGGACTGGGAGGAGAACGAATCCGTGACGGCGCTGAGGGAACTGGTACGGTCCCATCCGCTGACGATTCAGATGTCCATGTACGGCGGCTTCGAGCAGGTCGGCCCGCTGGGTACCCGCCTTCCCCGGCAGGACGTGCAGACACAGACGAGCTACGGGGACATCGTCCTGTATTCGGGCGATCAGATCGTGATTTTCCACGGCGCCAACGCCTGGGCCTATACGCGGCTGGGACACATCCGCGACCTGACCCAGGCCGAGCTGAAGGCGCTGATCGGGCAGCACGACGTGACGGTCACCCTGTCCATGGCCGCGGACACGCCGGCGAACGGATACGGGCTTCCCGACGTGACGCTGAACAGCGGGTACACCATGCCGGTCATCGGCCTTGGCACCTGGACGCTTTCCAACGATCAGGCGGAAGCCTCCGTATATGCTGCCCTGAAGACCGGGATGCGGCTGATCGACACCGCGCGGTATTACGGCAATGAAGCGGGCGTCGGGCGCGGCCTCCGCCGGGCGATCGACGACGGGCTCGTGACCCGGGAGGAGGTCTTCGTCACCAGCAAAATCATGCCCGGCGACTATGACCGGGCGGCGCAGGGGATTGATCAATCGCTCCGCGACCTGGGCCTGGAGTATGTCGACCTGATGCTGATCCATCAGCCCGGCTGGAATGACGAGGCGGTGTACCGCGCGATGGAGCAGGCCGTGCGGGACGGCAAGGTCCGCTCCATCGGCATCTCCAACTATTACACGCCGGAAGCGGTACAGGAGATCCTGTCCTTCGCGGAAATCATGCCCGCGGTGATCCAGAACGAAAACCATCTGTACTATCAGAATAAAGCGCTGCAGGAGTGGACGCGGCCATATGGCATCGTGGTCGAATCCTGGTATCCGTTCGGCGGGAGGGGCCATACGCAGGCGCATTTCGACAACGCGGCCATTGCGCGCATCGCCCGTGAGCACGGTAAAACACCCGCGCAGATCATCCTGCGCTGGCAGGTTCAGGACGGCTACATCGCCATCCCCGGCTCGTCCAATCCGGAGCATATCGCGGAAAACGCCGACATCTTCGATTTTGAGCTGACCGATCAGGAAATGGAAGAGATCCGCGGCCTTGACCGGCAGGAGCGCTACGAAAGCTGGTAAACGCGGGAGCGGGCGGAACGCTGTTTCCGGAGTATGCAGGAGGCTCATCAATGCAATCCATACACGATCCCAAGCCCGTGTGTGACAGGATCCCTGAGATCATCCACAGCTTGAATAAGAATTGTCAAATTCAATTTGAGCTCGCTGTATGATGGGTCTGCCGGATGCTATGATATGGGTGCACGAAGGAGGTGGTGTGTATGGAGCTCGGAGCGAAGCTGACTGCCGCGAGAAAAGGCAGGGGATTGACCCAGGAAGCGCTGGCTGAAAGGCTGGGCGTCACACCGCAGGCCGTCAGTACCTGGGAACGGAACGAGAATATCCCGGACACCAGAAACCTGGTGGAGCTGGCGCGGCTCCTCGGGATCTCGCTGGATGATCTCTTCTCGGATGCGCCCGCGCCATCTTGGAAGCTCAAAAGCCCGTCCTTTGACCCGGAGCGCATGTACACCTATGTGAAGGCCAG
>CAMNEH010000122.1 GCA_946536315.1 uncultured Clostridia bacterium | reverse complement strand
TGTAATCCTCGATGGCTGCAAAGAAGTCATCGATATCACGGATCACCTGATTGTTAGCGCGGACATCGCCTTGCATCAGTTCAAGCTGAACCCGGGTGTTGGACAGCCGGATTGTCAGATCTTCCACCGTGGTAATGCCGGTTTCTTTCATCAGTCGGGGAATGCAAGTTTAAAAATGCGCCGTTTGACAAAGCTGATGTTGAAAAACTGACAGATAAGATCAAATATCTTCCCGCCGCCCAACCATCCGTTTGCCTGTTCTCACTCAACGGCTTCACGGATGATGTACGAAGCAGCGCAAAGCATGGCAGGCTGTACAGGATTGAAGACATGTATGGCTGACAAGAATGCGCCTGCCAAGAGGAACACAGAGGAGGAGCGAAAATTTCATATTGACGAACGGTCGGTGAACCGATATAATCGTCAAGAGGAAAGAAGGGATGAACATGACGATGCAATCCATGCTGCGAGAGAAGAATATGTCCATGTATCGTCTGTCGCAGATCAGCGGCGTACCCAAGACCACCGTGATGGATATATGCTCCGGCAAAAGTGATATCAAAGCCTGCGCCGCAAAAACAGTCATGCTGCTCTCCCGGGCGCTGGGCTGTACGATGGAGGAATTGATGCAGATCGACAACGCCCGTTATGACCGTACCACGGGACTGCCCAAGGATGAAGGCTATCTGGAGAAAGGCCTTCCTGCTTACCTTCAGAAATCCATCGCGGCCATGCAGGCGTCGTGGGCGATTGTAGATCGCGGCGGGAAGGACCTGCATTGGGATATTTACTGGTGCGATCTGAACGCCGATATCAACTGCGCGGAAACGGAGCAGGAAATTTCCAGCGACCAGGCCTGGTATCTTCGCCGGAAATATTTGCGGATGGAAAAGGATGATAACACATGATTGATTTCAGCTCATTGCCCCGACGTAACAAGGCCTATGCCGGCGCTAACGGCAGCAAGATCGCGGTGATGTATGAGGATGAGCTGTATATGCTCAAGTTTCCCGGCCTCGCCAGGCAAAACAAGGATATGAGCTATGCCAATAGCTGTATCAGTGAATATCTTGGCTGTCATATCTTTGAGATTGCAGGCATTCCGGTACAGAAAACGCTGCTTGGCACATATACCCAAAATGGCAAAGAAAAGATCGTTGTGGCCTGCAAGGATTTCACAACACCCGATACCGTGCTCCAGGACTTCGCTTCGCTGAAAAATACGATCATTGATTCTGAGCATAATGGGTATGGAACGGAATTATCGGATATCCTGATGGCGATGGATGAGCAGCAGGCGATTGATTCTGATGCACTGAAGCAGCGGTTTTGGGATATGTTCATTGTCGATGCTTTGATCGGCAACTGGGACCGGCATAACGGGAACTGGGGATTCCTGTACAACAGCAGAACGGACGAAATGACGCTGGCCCCGGTTTTCGATTGCGGCAGCAGCCTTTTTCCCCAGGCTGATGATGACATCATGCAGGCTGTCCTGGATGATGCTGCTGAAAGGGATGCGCGTATTTTTAAGATTCCCCTTTCCTGTATCCGGCAGGATGGACAGAAGATCAATTATTTTGATTTCATTGATTCCGGGAAGAGCCAGGACTGCAATGCAGCCCTGAAAAGAATCCTGCCCCGCATTGACATGAAGAAAATCGACCTGCTGATTGATGAAACTCCGTTTATTTCCGATTTGCAAAAGCGATTCTATCAGACAATGCTTGCGGAGCGGAAGGAGAAGATTTTAGATCGATCTTTGCAAAAAACCAGGAAAAAGGAAAGGAACCTTGCAAGATGATCAGATGAGAGGCATGACAGATGCCATATGCTCCTTATTCCACAGCTGAACGCCGCGCGGAGACGGCAGCCCCGTTCATTCGTTCAGGAATCCGGTCAGGTCGATGGGCGTCCAGCCGGCGCCGCCGATGACGCGCAGCCAGAGCCTGCCTGTTTCGGGGGTCATGACCATCTGGAAGACGGTCAGCTCGTTCATCGCGCCGCCGTCCGCCAGCGATGTGCCGATGATGTCCATCATCCTTTGGCCGTCGATGGCTCCCCTGGCCGCCTCGCACAGCGCGATCGGGTTCGCGCGCCGCGTCAGGCACTCCCACGACGCCGCGTCGGAGGGCGTCGCGAACAGCCAGTCCGGGTTGACAAAGGTGTTGGTCGAGACCAGCAGGCCCTCCGGCAGGTCCGTTCCCCCGCGCTTGACGCCGACCGGACACCATTCGTAGGAGACGGCCCTCCGGCTGGCCGCCACATTGATGATATAGGACGAGCTGCAGTTGACCGCATTGAAAAACAGGTCCCAGTCCTCCAGCGCGTCCACCTCAAACAGCGCGGAAAACAGCATGGTCGTGCCGGTGACGCGGGTGTCGGGCGATTTGATGTTGGCGGAGGGCTTGCCGTTGTTCAGCTCCATAAACACGCCCGTCTCGTTGAAGCCGTTGACCGCGTAGATCTCCCCGACGTAGCCGACCGTCGCGACGGCGAGCTAGCCGTCCGACGGATGATAGACGGTGACGGCCACATCGTCCTTCAGCAGCGCGAAGGCGTCGGAGTAATCGTAATTCCGGCCGATCACCAGCGGGCCGGCCGCGTACCCGTCCCAGCAGAACGCCGCGCTGCATTTGGGCAGGCCGCCGATGCGCTCCACCGCGTTCACCGCCTGCAGCTGCCGCATGGTCAGGCCGGAGGTTTCGGCGGCGCCCCTGAAAAACTCGCTGATGCGGTAGGGCGTCTGCGCGGTCTGGACGGCAATGATGCTCTCCGCCTTTTCCGCGTTGCCGAAGCTGTACTCGATGATGATCTCCACAAACAGGTACCTCGGCCAGCTCGCCGCGCATCAGCGCGCCGTACTGGCGCCCCATCTCATGCCAGCTGCCATGCAGGCTGACGACATGGATCCCGTTCCGGTTGGTCTTGCTCCCCTGCTCAAACACCTGATCCGGCTGTCCCGCGGCCAGGAGCTGTCCGGTCTCCCCCGCTTCCGCGCCCGCGCCGCCGCACAGCAGCAGGACGCAGATCAGCCAACAGATCATCACGGCGCTTTTTGCCCTCATCGCACACAGCTCTTCGCAACAGATTTGAATGGCGCATTTTAGCATGCCGGACGCGGGGATGTCAAACAGGCGGCCGCGCGCCGCCCCGGCTTGCCAGGCTCAGGGACAACGTATCATGACACTACTGAGGGAGAATGTAAAAACATGGGAACAACAACACATTATGAGAAACGATGCCCATACTGCGGCTACAAGTATCATCAAGGATGGTACAGTTCTGTACAATTCAATGACAATAGAGTGTTTTTTGGAAAAATATATGTCATTTGTCCAAAGTGCCAGAAGTCATTCAGGGACAAAGATCATTATGAATTGGCCGTCATGGATCCGCCGAAAGGCTTTACCAGCAAACTGACAGGTTCATCCGTTATGGGGATCATATGGGGGACATTGATATTATCATTGCTTTTTATTCCGGGTATGCATATCACGGATTCTTTAAGCAGCTTTTTCATCTGGCTGGGATTGTTTTCTTTATCGCCCCTGGCGATCATCAGAGACAGATTAAGATACAAGAAACATTTGGAAATCATTGAAGAAGAAAGAATTGAATCTGTCAAAAGATTAAAAAAAGATCCGGAATATATAAAAATGCTGATGGCGGCCGGGTTTGATGTTCCACAGGAATGCAGACCAAAGTAGCTCACTGATGAACGCATCGCTGCGGCAGCTCAACCGGATCACAGGCATCACAGTACAGGAGTGATATTCTGCCTGTTTGGAAATATGATCGCTTCATAACCCCCTTTTCAATAACCCCTTGACTTTATTCTGCACAAGGGGTTATGTTCGATATGATCGTGGCTGATCCCAGCGACATTTCCTGCGAAATATATGAGATCAGGCACAGCCAGGGAATCGTGCCAGACCAGTACCGGTTTTTGACCGATCCGGAAAAATGCCGTGATACAGCATTCAGATATGGCCGAATCAAAGGAAAATATGTGATCTATCGCGGCAAGCAGACAGAAGAGGGCGAAGTGATCTATCTGAACGTGGAGCAATATCTGAAATCGCTTCCTGGAAGGGGGAAATAATACTCTACGCTATCGCCAGATAAAGCGCTTCTCCATCGAACAGCACATCCGTCGTCTGGTTGCTGATCACCGCCACATTTCGAATGCTGTCCACAAAGACCTCGCTTCCGATCTTCTCTTCAGTGCTGAACAGGGCTGCAACCTTCTGTGCCTTTTCATCACTGCTTTTCAGCAATATTTCGCCGTTGTCCTGAAGCCATTCATCTACAGGCCCTTGAGCGAGAAAGGGTACAGAGCCGATGAACTTTCCGAGTGCTTTTCCGGCGCTGCCAATTCCAGACAGGACTTTTTTCTCCACAGATTCCGCAGAGTACTTCTTCATCATATCACGACATTCAGAAAATTGGATTTGATAGTGCTGGTTATATTCCTGGGCCTTTGCTGCTACTTGCTCCAAATAGTTTTGCCTAAAATTTCCAAGCAGCATTACCTCGAGGAAGGATGCAAACGAGAACAAGTAAAGCGCCATACGGTACTGGCTGAAGAGCTTGCCAAGATCCGTGATAGCAGCCTTTACCGCCTGATCCAGATGAATGGCGGGCATCTTCTTGATCACAGCTGCGATTTGTTTCTGATAAAAGATGATGTTTTTCTCAGCAGTCTGTTTGATATCGAGCGCCTTCATGTGATGATTCTGAAGGTACTGGGCGTTGTGCCAGTTGTGCTTATAACCTTCCAGAATATCCGTCAGAACGTTCAGATTCGCTTGCTGCTCAGCCTGTTTATCCTGCTCAAGAAAGTCCAGGATTCTCTGCTGCGTTTCCTGAATATTATCGAGTTTCTTGTTGATCTCCATCATAATCGCGGCCATCGCAGCCTGGGCAGCCAGGGCAGCAGGATCAACAGCCACCAGTCTGGCTTGTGCTAAACCACCGCCATCTTTCAGAATACCGCCGAGCGCCATGCCTGTTTTGTCAATGGCCAGATTGCCCTTAACCCCTGCAGGAAATACAACACGCACCAAACTACCATTGCCAATCTGTTTTCCCGTCACCAGCGCCTTCAGCGTCGGCGCGAGCTGCATGAGTGATCCTCCCGTCAGCGCGGCCTCAGTGAAGGGAATCCGAATAGCTTTACTCAGGCCACATTCACGTTCAGCGATAGCTCTTGAAATAATGGATGGTGAGGTCTCACGGTTGGTAGGTTGTACTTTCAACTCAGTCTCCGATTTGCTTTCACCTGACCTACCAAGCAACTTATCAAACAGTCCCATCTTCTCTGTCCGTCCAAACGATTCACTCTGCTGCCAATTAACATACAACCACATGTGCCCACATATGGTGTCAAGTACAAAAGAAAATGAAACGGTGCCAAACGGTCAAAGGCCCGGACGGCAGGATTCATTGGACACAGGCGACCCATCCTTGACCTCACACTCACGCGCCGCGCCCGTCTCCCATTCTGATTCTGCATCTGTTTGTATACAGATGCAGAATCAGAATGCCGTTAGCTACTCAGTCCTGCGTCTCCGCGACAAACACGCAGTTTTCGTGCGCGGGGTCGTTGCAGTAGGCCTCCGCCGGGCTGGAGGCCTCGCTATAGACATAGACCTTGCCGCAGCCGTCGAACACGCCCTCGGCCAGGAGGCAGCCAGCCGGGAAGCGGATCTGCGTGAGGTTCGCGCAGTTCCGGAAGGCATACCGGCCGATGCCGGCGCAGCCCGCGGTGATCTCCACCACCGACGCCGCGATCCCTTCGAAGGCCTCCGCTTCCACCCGCGTCAGGTCCGCCGGCAGGATCAGGTCCGGCGTGCCGAAGGGGACGCGATAGCAGAGCGCGGCCTCGCCATTCGCGTCCGTGCGGATGACAAAGTCGCCGCTGTCGCTGAAGAATGCGGAACAGTCGCCCTTCCCGGGCAGGCCCGCGGTCACGGTCTGGACCACGCCGTCCTCCGCCGAAAGATACTGGTCGGTCACGCCAAAGCGCGCGCCGCCGGTCAGCGGCCGGACGATCTCCACACGGGAATCGTCGTCGGCCAGCATGATATTCGCGCCCAGGTTGCCCGCAATGGCGGCCGCGCCGCCCGTGGCGCCGATGGCGGTCACCGTGCCGCCGTTGATGGTCATGTCGCCGCCGTGCCTGTCCTCGCCGCCGCCGATGCCCGCGCCGCCGACGTACAGGTCGTTGTTGACCGCTTTGGCCTTGGCATACAACGTGCCGCCGTTGACGATCACCGTGCCGCCATAACCGTACTGCCCGCCACCCACGCCCGCGGCAAACTCGCCGGCCAGGGCGGTGACATTGCCGCCGTTCACGACCAGCGTGCCGGCGTCCTCCTCGTCATCGCCGCCGATGCCCGCGCAGTCGTCCTCCTCCGTCGCGTCGCAGCGCAGGCTGCCCCAGCCGTTCTCCTACCCCCAGATGGTCAGGCGGCTCCCGGCGGGCAGGCGAATGCCACCCTGAATGACCTGCCCGAACCCATCCGGGAGGATCAGGTTGACGTCGCCGCTGATGACCAGGCGCTCGCTGCTGACGCTGTTGCCCAGGCCAAAATACCAGCCCGTGGTCAGCGTGTGCTGATCGGGGTAAAGCACGGCGTCCGGACGCTTGCGGATCGTACCGTCCAGATCCCGGTAGGTGACCACTTTCTCCGCGATGGAATAGGTCAGGAGAACGAACGTGTTCCCGTCCCCGTCCACCGCAGTGGCCTGCTGTTCGCCGCACTCTTCAAAGGGGACGGTACACTCCACCGGCCAGTATTCCCCCGTGTCCCCGGTCCGGTACCTGCAGGAAAACACCACCGTCCCGGACGTACCGGAAAAGGCGAACGCGTCGGTCTGCTTTTCCGCCCAGATCGGCTCCGTCCTGGCCTCGGTGCTGTAAAACGTGACCCCGCCGTCCGCGTCGAGCACGGTCACGGTGAGGTCCGTATAATCCGCCTCCGCGCCACAGGGCTAGAGCGTATAGGTGATCACATAGCGCCCGTCGTTGAGCGCCGCTGCCCTGTCAACGCCGTCCCGCAGGACGGGAAGGACGAGCAGCATGGCCAGGAGCAGCAGAAAACAGCGCTTCATGGTCAGACATCCCTTTGATCACAGGATCTCCGGCGTATTCATGATGGTCGAGAAATCTGTATCCTGAAATGCCGGCTGCTTCTTTGCCGCTTTCATCAGGATTTCCCTGTTTGAACACATCAGCGGCGCCGCTTCCTCGCTGATCTTTTTCATCTGCGCTTTTTCGACAGCATTCAGAACGGCGTCTGCGATTCCGCCGATTATTCCGGCTCCGACTAACGTGAAAATAACTCCGCCCAGAAGGATGCTGATATCGAATTTGCTCGCAAGCATGCTGATCACGACGAACGCCATCAGCGCGATCGCGGCAATCAGCATGATCATCCTGGATATTTTTGCCTTATTTCCCAATTTTCCTAGAGACGGGTTCCCGCACTTCGGACACTGACACTGAATGTGGCCATAGTCGTCGTAGACCTGTGACGCACTGCGGCGAAGGTATTCTGTCTGCTGAGTTGCCATATCCTTCAGTTTCTCGGCCGATGCTGATTCCCGTTTAGCAACGCCTTTTCGGGTAAATGTGCCTCTGTCAGTATATGAATCAGAGACATCATAATAGCCCAGCACCGCCACCGGGGTTTGGCATTTCTGGCATTTGTACACCAGGTACGTAGGGATATGCGCGGTCTTTGTGTAGACATGATATACGCTCATAATATTTCCTCCCCTGATCGTTGTATAGCCATCGCATTTTATCATGCCGAATCAGGCGCTGTCAAGCGTAATGCGGTTCTGCGCCAGGGCAATCGCTTATTGCAATTAAGTTACAATAGTATTACAATTTTATTACCA
>CAMNEH010000121.1 GCA_946536315.1 uncultured Clostridia bacterium | reverse complement strand
TTGCCCCGGGGCAGGCGGGTGGTCAGCCCCTCCCCGTTGTATTTCCACATGGTATACAGGTTTTTGTAGCCGCCGTTGACGCGGGCGAGCGCCTGGTCCGGGTCGCAGTCGTGCCCGCGCAGGATCAGCGGCGGTTCCTCACTGAGCCCGGCGTCCCGCGCGCCGGCCTTCAGCGCCGGCACGATCGTATCGGCAAACCACCTCGTCTTGTTCTCCGAGCCGCGCAGCGCCTCGCCCAGGCAGACCATCAGGCCGACGTTCGGATATTCCGCCACGAAGCGGCGGACGCACTCGAAGGTGTAGTCCCGCACGAGCGGGTCGATGCTGTCCTGCAGCAGCGGCAGTCCGTGGGCCTCCGCGAAGGGCAGGGGAATATGGATGTTGTAGAATTTCATCACCAGCCAGATGCCGCGGCGGTCGCACTCGCCGGCCAGCCACAAAAACATGTCGTGGTTGCGCTCGTATTCCGCCTCCGTGACCTCCAGCGCCTCAGGATACTGTCTGAGCTTCAGCAGCGATGAAAAGGGGTGGCCGCTCCAGATGTACAGCACGTTGGCGCGGTCCTCCAGCATCATCTCCAGCAGGTCCAGCCACTGCGCCCGGTCGTAGAACCAGGGGAAGCGGTCCGGCGTGATGGGGTATTCATAGGTGCGCCGGGGCGGCTCGATCGTGGTCTTCTGCAGGCCGACGCAGGGGCCGCGCAGCGTGAACGCAGGCGCGTCGTACGCCAACAGCTCGTCCGGCCAAGCGCCTTCCCGCCGGACGCGCTCCGCCAGGTCCAGGCAGCCGTACAGCGCGCCGGTCTCGCTGCCGCCCACCACGGCGATGCCGCCGCCGGCGACGGTTTCCAGCTGGTAGGCCTCGCCGGAGGGCACGCCGGCGTGATAGAGCAGCAGGTCCTCCGCCTCCATCGCGGCCACGGCGTCGGATTTTCCGCGCACGGCAATCAGGGCGTCGCCGGGCAGCGGCGAGGCGTCCCCGGGCCGGATGACGGCGTTCAGGCCGATCGCGCGCAGCGCCGCCTGCAGGCGTTCCGCGCCCAGGCGCAGGCGGGGATGATCGGTCGACAGCGTGATGGTCATGCGCGTCCGTCCTCCGTTCCTTCCGTCGCTGTGCCTTTCATCGGCCCGCTGAACAGGGTGTGCGCAACATCGCGACCGTCTTCGTCGGTCAGGCGGCGGGCCGCGTCGTCCCAGCGGTACGTTTTCAGGGTGTACTCGCCCTGCTCATAGCCATAGCCGTCGCCCGCGTCGCTGTAGTATCTGAGCTCGCCGTCCGCGCCGGGGAATACCCACAGCCGGGGCGGTCGGCTCAGCGCTTCCCTCGCGCAAACCGCCGTGCCCGTGACCGGCAGCACCGCGCCGGCGCGCACGTAGACCGGGATCGTGCCGAGCGGGGCCGGTGTTTCGTACTCCGCGCCGCCGGCCAGCACACGGCCCGTATGCAGCTCGTACCAGCTGCCGCGGGGCAGGTACACCCTGCGCGAGCGCGCCTTGTAGTCCGTCACCGGGCAGACCAGCAGATCGTCTCCCAACAGGAACGCGTCGTCGACCGCCCGCGCGCGGGCGTCGTCCGGGTCGCGGAAGGCGAGCGGCTTCATCATGAGGCCGCCCTCCAGCGCGATGCGGCCCGCCAGCGAATACAGCCAGGGGAGCAGCTGGTACCTGGCCCGGTTGTAGCGCAGGACCGCCTCGAATTCCGCGCCGTTCAGGTTGGTCAGCTCGCGGCGGATGTCCGTGCCGTGGCCGCGGAATACCGGCAGGAAGGCCGCGTATTCGTACCAGCGCACGAACAGCTCCCGGTACTCCGGATCGTCCCAGCCCATTTCAAAATCGCCGTCCCAGTACCACGCCTTGCCGCGCTTGACGAAGAAGCCACCGATGTCCTGCGTCCAGTAGGGCATGCCGGACGCGCAGAAATCCAGCCCGATGGCGATCTGCTTTTTCAGCGTACGCCACTTCGCCGTGATGTCCCCGGACCACATCACCGTGCCGAGGCGCTGCTGACCGGTCCAGGCGCTGCGGGTCAGGTTCAGCACGCGCTTGCCGTCGCCCACGCTCCTTTGCCCTTCCCACATGCCCAGGGCGTGGAAGTAGGGATAGGCGTTGCCCCTGTCCGCGCCGATGGCGTCCGCGGCGGTGTGCGCGGTCTCCTGGAAGGCCTCGCTCATCACCGGCGGGCCCTCCCACGACCATTCGCAGGTCCACGGCTCGGAGGAGTCGCACCACCACGCGTCCACGCCCTTGTCGTACAGCCCGCGTTTGGCCTGGGCCCAGTACATGGCGCGGGCGTCCGGGTTCAGCGGGTCGTACAGCTCGCCGCCGGGCAGCAGCCAGCCCCGCGCCTCGAACTCCGCGTGGTCCTCCGTCCGGGGATTCATGTTCGGCCATACGGAGATCATCAGCTTCGCGTCCAGGCCGTGCAGCGTATCCGTCATCGCCTTGGGATCGGGGAAGCGCGTCTCGTCAAACGACTTCTGGCCCCAGTGTCCGTCCTTCCAGGAGCACCAGTCCAGCACCACGCAGTCCAGCCCGATGCCGCGCTCCCGGTACGACCGGGCGATGGCGATCAGCTCGTCCGCGGTTTCATACCGCTCCTGGGACTGGAAGTAGCCGAACGCCCAGGCAGGCGGCAGCGCCGGCCGGCCGGTCAGCCAGTGATAGCCCTTTACCGCGTCCTCGCCGGCGCCGGGAATCAGATAGTAATCCAGCGCCTCCACGGCGGTCAGGTAGAGCGTCGGCGCGTCGTCCGTCCCGCTGTCGTCAAAGATGAAGGGACAGCCGCAGTCGATCAGCAGGCCATAGCCGGCCGTGGACACCAGGAAGGGCAGGGCGATGGACTGATTGGTCTGGCACTTGTACAGCGTGCGTCCGCGCAGGTTGGCCGGGCCGCTTTCGGGCTGGCCGAGGCCATAGATCGCCTCGTCCGGCTGAAAATCGAGGAGCAGGCGCGCGCGGTAAAGCGTCTTGTAGCTGATGGTTTCCGCCGCCCGCACCCGCGTCTTCACGCCGTCGGCGGTCTCCACACGTTCGGTGACGGCGGGGCGGCTCCGGTCGATGATGCTGGCGTCGAAGGCGTCCAGCGTCCTGAGCCCCTTTTCGGCGAATACCCGCCGGCCGTTCACATCAAACGCTTCCAGGACGCCGGTCGTTTTGGACACGCGGACGCGCAGGGCGCCGGTGGAAAGGTACACATAGCCGTCGTCCTCCACGCCGTCCCGGAGGGGCGCGGGGGCATGGCCGAGCATCCAGGGACCGGACGCCGGGAAATCCGCGCCCCGCGTGAAGGTGACCCGAAGGATGCCCCGGTCGTACGCCTGCAGCCGCAGGACGCCGTATTCGCAGCGGATCACCGCGCTGTCGGGGGAAAACGTGATTTCAAGCGCTTTTCTTTCCGGTCGGTGGGGAACAGTCATCATAGGCGGGACCTCCGTTTCATTCTTGTTGGGACGCCAGGCGTTCGCCCCGGATCTCGAGCAGGTTGACGTAGGGAGTGGGCAGCGTTTCGGGCAGGCGGACGGCCAGCACGCCGAAGACCTGCTCGAACGGCAGCGGGCCGACGCCCGGCATTTCGACCGATGTCACCTGATGGTCGGCAAAGGCGCGCAGCAGCGCGGTCTGTCCCGGCTGCGCCTTCATCAGGAAGGCGTAGACGCGTCCGTCCCTGGCCGTATAGCGGATGTCGCGCGCGGTCCAGGCGGTCTGCTCCTCCTTGCCGGACGCGGGGCGCGTATCGCCCTCCAAGACCGTGCGCCAGGGCCGGGAGCCGTAGATGCCGCGGCCGTTCAGCTTGAACCAGCCGCCCAGTTCGCTCAGGATATACTCCGCCTCTTCGTCAATGGTCCCATCCGGCCGCTGGGGGATGTTCAGCATCAGGCAGCCGTTCTTGGCCACGATATCCACCAGCATCTCGATGATGAGCGAGGGCTTTTTGTAGCAGACGCGCGTGTCATAAAACCAGTTCCCGATGCAGGTATCGGTGTTCCAGGGGTCGGGGGAGGCCTCGTCCAGCACACTGCGCTCCATGTCCAGCACGCCGATGCGGTAAATTTCCGGGCCGCGGTTCTTCTGCAGGTACAGCGCCTGGTTTTCGCCGTGCTTCTCGATGGAGCGGTTGTAGAGGCGGGCGACCGCTTCCAGGCCCACGTCGTAGGCGCGGTCGTCCTCACATTTCTGAGGCTTGTTGGCCCAGTGCCGGCCGAAGGGGAGCGAGCCGTCCGAATACAAAAAGTCCGGCTCGAAGCGGTCGATCATCTCGAACACCGCTTTCTTCCAGTACTGGTGGAAGCGCGGCTCGGTCGTGTACCAGGGAATGCTCACCTTGGGGTCGTTGGTCACGTGGCAGCCGTTATCGTGGTAAAAATCCCGGTAGGTAGGGTCGTTCCCGTCGTAGGGGACCCCCGCATACGGCCCGTCCGCGTCCGCGCCCTTGTTGGTGCGCCACCAGGAAAACGACGCGCCCAGGTGCTCCGTCAGGCCGAAGCGCAGGCCCCTCTCCTTCGCCGCCTGCTGCCACATCGCGCAGATATCCTTGCCGGGGCCGACGCGCACGCTGTTCATGCGGTTCACCTGGGAATCGTAGTTGAAGAAATGGTCATGGTGTGTGGCCTGGGCGGCAAAAAAGCGGGCCCCGGCGCGGACGTATCGGTCCATCAGCGCCGCGGGATCGAACTTTTCCGCCTTCCACAGCGCGCACAGGTCCTTGTAGCCGAAGCGGGAAGGGTGGCCATAGGTGCGCAGGTGGTGCTCGTACTGGGGCGAGCCCTGCACATACATGCCCTTGGCGTACCAGTCGCCCATCATCGGCACGCTTTGGGGCCCCCAGTGCGACCAGATGCCGAATTTCGCGTCACGGTACCACTCCGGCGTTCTGAACTGGTACAGGGATTGAAAGGTCGCGTCAAAGTGCTGCATCCTGGAATCCTCCTTAGCGATGTTTTCCCTCGCGAAATGCCAAGCCCAAAGAAACTCACAAAACCGTGTGAACGATATTCAGTATGCAAAACATCTTCCAACGAGACCGAGTCATCCGGAAGATGTCCATTAAAAAAGTCGGATGCATATTATCTCCCGTGTCACATGAACCCCTGCACTCGCGATCACCCCCATTGGTGTCATCGTCATTAACTGCCAATATCATACCAGATATATCCATTTTTGGCAATATTTCACCCAGAAGTTTTGGATTCGCTGCTTGACAATGAAGGCTGCAGGATGTACAATAATGTCATAATTGAACCAGATTATTCGGAGGCCTCCAACCGATGACAACGATTCAGAAACAACCGTCGATCATCAGAAGATCGTCGATCCGTACGCGTCTCAGGAAGCACGCGTGGCTGTACCTGCTGGGTCTGCCGGGCATGCTGATCCTGCTGTTTTTCAATTATCTGCCCATGGGCAGCCTGATCATGGCCTTCCAGGATTACGACCCGTGGAAGGGCCTGCTGAACAGCCCTTTCGTCGGCTTCAAGCATTTTGAGCGGCTGTTCAACGATAAAAAGTTCTACCTGATGCTGTGGAATACGCTGAAAATCAGCTTCCTGTCCCTGCTGACCTTCCCCGCGCCCATTATCCTGGCGCTGCTGCTCAACGAGGTCCGCTCCGCGGCGTACAAGAAAACCATCCAGACCGCGGTGTACCTGCCGCATTTCCTTTCATGGACGATCGTGGTCAGTCTGACCTTCTTCCTGCTGTCCAGCGAGCAGGGCCTCGTCAACAAGATCATCGTCGCGACCGGCGGCAAGGCGCGCAGGTTCCTGTTTGACAAAAGCATCATCTACCTGATCATCGTGATCCAGTCGGTCTGGAAGGGCGTGGGGTGGGGCTCCATCGTCTACCTGGCCGCCATCGCGGGCATCGACCAGCAGCTGTACGAGGCGGCGCGCCTGGATGGGGCCAGCAAGCTGCAGTGCATCCTGCATATCACGCTCCCGTGCATCCTGCCCACCGTGGCGGTCATGCTGATTTTGAAAATGGGCTCCATCATCTCCGTCGATTTTGAGCAGGTCCTGCTGATGACCAACGCCCTGGTCAAGGAGAAGCTCGAGGTCTTCGAGGTCTTCATCTACCAGAACGGCGTCAAGAGCGGCTCCACTCAGTTCAGCTACACCACCGCGATCGGCATGTTCAAGTCCGTGGTCAGCACCATCCTGGTCATCGTCACCAACAAAATCGTGACCTCTAACGGCATGAGGGGCATCATCTGAGGAGGATGGATATGACACAGAAAACCATCGTGAAACATCGCTCCTCCCACCTGGGCATGCACGCCAGCGAAAGGATCTACCAGGTGATCATCGGCCTTCTGCTGGCCCTGATCGCGTCCACCATGATCCTTCCTTTCCTGTACGTCATCATCATTTCCTTCACTGACGCCACGGCCTACGTGTCCGGCGTGTTCTACCTGTGGCCGAAGAAATGGTCCACGGAGGCCTATACGCTGATCCTGCGCGGCCAGGGCTTCCTCAATGCGCTGAAGGCCAGCTGCTTCATCACCTTCGTAGGCACGCCCATCAACGTATGCGCCAACGCGGGCCTGGCTTACATGCTCTCCAAGGATGATCTGGTGGGCGGCAAGCTCATCAACCGGCTGGTGATGTTCACCATGCTCTTCGGCGCCGGCATGATTCCGAATTTCATCAACATCCGCAACCTGGGCCTGATCAACAACTGGTTCGCCAACATCCTGCCCGGCGCCTGCGGCGCGTGGACGGTCATGGTGATGAAGAGCTTCTTCTCCGAGCTGCCCAAGGACCTGGAGGAAGCCGCTGAGGTGGACGGCTGCGGCACCCTGCGCATGTTTTTCCAGATCGTGCTGCCGCTGTCCCTGGCCATGCTGGCCACCTTCACGCTGTTCGCACTGGTGTCCTACTGGAACTGCTATTTCAGCGCCATCATGTACCTGACGGACACCACTAAGATGCCGCTGCAGGTGTACCTGCAGAAGATCGTGCTGACCACCGATATTTCCGAGGTGGTCGACATACAGGACGACCTGCGCAACAAGGTGCCGCAGGAGGTCATGCGCATGGCAAGCCTGGTGGTCGTCGTGTTCCCGATCCTGTGCATCTATCCCTTCATGCAGAAGTATTTCGCCAAGGGCGTCATGGTCGGTGCGGTCAAAGGCTGAACAGCCATCGAATTACACGCCCATGGGGCGTTCGTAATTATCAAAAAATGGAGGTAAACCCGCATGAAACAAACGCTTTCTCTCGTCCTCGCCCTGATCCTGGCGCTCTCCTGCGTCGGCTTCGCCGCAGCGGAAGGCAGCGACAGGATGACCATCACCGTCATGGGCATCGACTGGGGCTACGGCCCGTCACCGAACAGCTCCATGGAGCAGTATTGGGAAGACATGTTTGACGTCGACCTGGACATTCAGTGGGTCAACTACAACGACTACGCCGAAAAGGCGAATTCCCTGATCCTGGCCGGCGCTCAGCCCGACGTCATCCAGATCAACAAGATCGACGGCGCGTACTACTATCCGCTGCTGACCCAGGCCATCGACAACGGCCAGTTCGTCGACCTGACGCCCTACCTGTATGACGGCGGCCTGATCGAGAACAACGCCGTGTTCAAGGGCTGGCCGCAGAGCATGTGGGACCAGGCCACCTACAAGGGCGGCATCTATATCCTGCCCCGCAGCAAGGCGGAGGTCGCCCAGCAGAGCGGCATCACCGTCCGCCGCGACCTGATGAGGAAATACGGCTTTGAAGAAGAGCCCAAGACCATGGAAGAGCTTAAGACCTGGCTGATCGACCTGTCCAAGGCCGCGACCGAGGGCGAGGGTCAGAAGATCTACGCGCTGGACTTCTATGGCAAAATCATGAACAACGACCGCCTCACCGCCTTCGCCGTGGCCTTCACCGGCCAGACCCCCTGGGGCTACGATGAGAACGGCAACTATGAGTACATCTGCTTCGATCCCAACTACATCAACTTCCTCGA
>CAMNEH010000120.1 GCA_946536315.1 uncultured Clostridia bacterium | reverse complement strand
TCATCGATATGATCATCGGCATGAGCTACGGCCTGATATCGGGCTATTTCGGCGGCGCGACGGACAATATCATGCAGCGCTTCGTGGAAATCGCGAACAGCGTCCCGCGGCTGGTGATCGTGTCGGTGCTGGCCATCTTTATGCCCAAGGGCATGGCCCTGGTCATCGTGGCGCTGCTGCTGACCGAGTGGATCGGCATGAGCAAGATCGCCCGCGCCGAAATGCTCAAAATCAAGGAGCAGGAGTATGTGCTCGCCAGCCGCACGCTCGGCGCGAACAACCGGCACATCATCTTTAAGGAAATCCTGCCCAACACCATCGGCCCCATCATCACGCAGGTCATGTTTTCCATCCCGACCGCGATTTTCACCGAGGCGTTCCTGAGCTTCGTCGGCGTCGGCATCGTGCTGCCGCAGTGCAGCGTGGGCACCCTGATCGAGGACGGCTTCAACAACATCACCACCCTGCCGTATCAGATCCTGCCGCCGATCATCGTTCTGGCGCTGCTGATGCTGGGCTTCAACTTCATCGGCGACGGCCTGCGCGAAGCGCTCGCCCCGAAGCTGGAAGACATGTAAGGGGGTGCGGAGATGAGCGAAGCGCCGAAAACCATTTTGGATATCCGCAACCTGGATATTTCCTTCAAGACCAACGCCGGCGTCATCCACGCGATCCGCGGGGTCAATCTGGACCTGTGCCAGGGCGAAACCGTCGCCATCGTGGGCGAATCCGGCTCCGGCAAGTCCGTGACCATGAAGGCGGCCATGGGCCTGCTGGACAGCAACGCCACCGTGAACAGCGGCGAAATCCTCTACACCTACACCGACGAATCCGGCCAGGAGCGCACGGTGGACCTGCTGAAGATGCCCAAAAAACAGCTGCGCCAGCAAATCAACGGGCAGCACATCGCGATGGTGTTCCAGGACCCGATGACCAGCCTCGACCCGACGATGCCCATCGGCCGACAGATCATGGAAGGCATGTTCCTGCACCTGCACATGACGCCGGAGGCCGCGAAGCGCCGGGCCATCGAGCTGCTGGAGCTGGTCGGCATCCCGGACGCGGAAAAGCGGTTCAGGAACTACCCCCACCAGCTGTCGGGCGGCATGCGCCAGCGCGTGGTCATCGCCATCGCCCTGAGCGCGAACCCGGACATCCTGATCTGCGACGAGCCCACCACCGCGCTGGATGTGACCATCCAGGCGCGCATCCTCGAGCTGATCATGGACATCCAGCAGAAGATGAAGCTGAGCGTCATCTATATCACGCACGACCTGGGCGTGGTCGCGAAGGTCGCCGACTATGTGGACGTCATGTACGCCGGCAAGATCGTCGAGGTCGGCAATGTGAACGAGATCTTCTACGAGCCCAAGCACCCCTATACCTGGGGCCTGCTCTCGGCCATGCCCGACCTGGAGACCGACGACGACCGCCTGTACTCTATCCCGGGCAGCCCGCCCAACCTGCTGCACGAGCCGCCGGGGGACGCCTTCGCCGCGCGCAACCGTTTTGCGCTCGCCATCGATGAGAAGGCGGAGCCGCCCATGTTCCAGATCAGCCGGACGCACTTCGCGGCGACGTGGCTGCTGCATCCGGACGCGCCGAAGGTCGAACTGCCGCCGGAGCTGCAGGCGCGGCTGGAACGGGCCAGGAAGGAGGCGGAAAAGTACCTGTGAGCGAACCGTTATTGAAGGTAGAAAACCTGAAGCAGTATTTTCCCGTCTCGCGGAATTACACGGTCAGGGCCGTCAACGGCGTTTCCTTTGAAATCTATCCGGGCGAGACCTACGGCCTGGTGGGAGAGAGCGGCTCAGGCAAGACGACCATCGGCCGCAGCGTGATCCGGCTGTACCGTCCGACGGAGGGCCGCATCACCTTTGACGGGCGGGATATCACCGGCAGGCTGGACGCGGATACGCGCGGCGCTCTCCGCCGGGAAATGCAGATGATTTTCCAGGACCCCATGGCGTCCCTGAACCCGCGCAAAAAGGTATCGGACATCATCGGCGAGGGGTTGGATATTCACCACCGCGCCGCCTCCAGGGAGGACCGCGCCGAGCAGATCAGCCGCATGCTGCGCAAGGTGGGGCTCTCGCCCGAGCACGCGGCGCGATATCCGCACCAGTTTTCGGGCGGCCAGCGCCAGCGCGTCGGCATCGCCCGCGCGCTGATCATGAATCCCAAGCTGATCATCGCGGACGAGTGCATCTCCGCGCTGGATGTGTCCATCCAGGCGCAGGTCGTCAACCTGATGAAGGACATCCAGGAGGAAACCGGCTGCGCGTACCTGTTCATCGCGCATGACCTGAGCATGGTCAAGTACATCTCTGACCGCATCGGCGTGCTGCACCTGGGGTACATGGTGGAATCCGGCACCACGGAGGAGATCTTCTCCCACCCGGTCCACCCGTATACCCGCTCCCTCCTGTCCGCGATCCCGCACCCGAACCCGGAGGTGGAAAAGCGCCGCAAATCCGAGGAGTACGACTACGCCACGAGCGGCATCCATTACGCCGACGGCACGCCCCACCTGGTCGGCGGCACGCACCAGGTGCTCGGGACCGACGAGGAGGTCGCGGGCTGGCTGAATCAATCAGCATTGAACAAATGAGCAATTGTGCCAGGAACAGGAAAATTTGGTTAAAGAAATCTAATTATCTTGCATTTTTTGCGGGAAAATGATATGATGTCGCCAGTGAGTGAAGCACTCAATTCTGATGGACCATTTGAAGGAGGCAACACGATGGCTTACAAGATTTCTGATGCGTGCATCGCCTGCGGCGCCTGCGCCAGCGAATGCCCGGTGGAAGCGATTTCCGAAGGCAACGGCAAGTACGAGATCGACGCGGACAAGTGCATCGACTGCGGCACCTGCGCGGAAACCTGCCCCGTCGGCGCGCCCGAGCAGGCCTGATCCAAAACAGCCTGTTTTCCCCTCCCGGACACCCGGGAGGGATTTTTTTCGTATTTGTTAGGATTTCGTAACGTTATTGAAGCACTCTTTTTCAGGGCGGTTAACCAAAACGCAATAAGGTCACGGAATATTAACTTGTCAAACGAGGGGGCGTGCGATATAATACCAGTGATGGTGTATGCCTGTTTCCGGGCATGCGATCAAAAAGAAAGAAGGTTGACGTATGAACAGAAGCAGATGGTTAAGTTTCATTCTGGCATTCACAATGCTGTTAACGCTTGTCTGCCCTGTCGGCGGTATCGCTGACGAAGCGGACGTCCCGGCTGTCAGCGAGGCGGTCGATACAGCTGCAGAAGAGGCGGCGCAGGCCGCGGCTGAGGCGGCTGCAGCCGAGCAGGCGGCTGCGGAAGCGGCGGCGCAGGCCGCGGCTGAAGAAGCCGCGCGGATCGCTGCGGAAGAAGCGGCGGCACAGGCCGCGGCCGAAGAGGCTGCGCGGATCGCGGCGGAAGAGGCGGCTGCGCAGGCCGCGGCCGAAGAGGCTGCGCGGATCGCGGCGGAAGAAGCGGCGGCACAGGCGGCGGCCGAAGAGGCTGCGCGGATCGCGGCGGAAGAAGCGGCGGCGCAGGCCGCGGCCGAAGAGGCTGCGCGGATCGCGGCGGAAGAAGCGGCGGCGCAGGCCGCGGCTGAAGCGGCCGCGGCTGAGCAGGCTGTCGAGGAAGCGCCCCAGGCCAGCGAACCTGTCGAAGAAGCCCCCGTTGAGGAAGCGCCGGTAGCGGAAGTACCTGCTGAGGAAGCCCCCGTTGAGGAAGCGCCGGTAGAGGAGACCCCTGTTGAGGAAGTCCCGGCCGAGGAAACCCCCGCTGACGAAGCGCCCGCAGAGGAAGCGCCGGTAGAGGAAGCCCCCGTCGAGGAAGTCCCTGCCGAGGAACCTGAGACCATAGAAGCCGATACGCCCGCCGAAGCGCCCGCGCCCGCGGAAGCGCCCATCAGCTTTGACGAGACGGAAGACACGACCACCGTGGAACCGTCGGACGGCTCGACCGATCAGATCATCATTACCCAGCAGCCGACGGACCAGGTGTCCGAGCTCGGCAAAACGGTCACGTTTACCGTCGTCGCGGAAAACGTCACCGACTACCAGTGGCAGTATACCACCAACCTCTCCACCTGGAACAACTGCACCTCCGGCGGCGGCTTTGACACGAGCCTGCCGAACACCCTGCGCTTCACCATGACCAGTGCCATGGCGGGGTACTATTTCCGGTGCAAGCTGAGCAACTATGTGGACAGCCGCAATACGTCCTCGGTCCATGTCGAGCTGGTACAGACCATCACGATCACGACACAGCCGAAGGATCAGGAAGCCTACAAGGGCGAAACGGTCACCTTCAAGGTGGTCGCGTCCGGCGCCACCCATTACCAGTGGCAATACAGCATCAACAAGACGGTGTGGACGGACATCGAAGACACCAGCACTGAATACTATGGCGGAACGACGGCGACCCTGAGTTTCAAGATGGACGCCAAGTATTCCAACATGTACTATCGCTGCGTGCTCTCCAACCCCGGCGCCAGCAAGCCGTCGGACCCCGCTCAGGCCAAGCTGAAAATCCTGACGGTGCCTGAGATCACTTCGGTCACCCCGTCCAACGGCAACTGCATGACCATCAAGTGGAAGGGCGTCGAAAAGGCGACAGGCTATATCCTGTACTACAATACGACCGCCAACATGGCGACCGCGAAGACGGAAGAGCTCGGCAACGTCGCCAGCTACCGGCTGACCGGTCTGGAATACAACAAGCTCTACTATTTCTGGGTATCCGCTGAGACCAACTACGGCCCGACCGGCGCGTCCGCGTCCAAGACCGGGAAAACCGGCGACGAGGCGGAAGTGACCGTGAAGGCGGACAAGGAATCCGCGGCCCAGAGCCAGCTGGTCACGTTCACCTCCAAGATCACCGACACCTACACCGACCTGTGGTACAAGTGGCAGTACAGCCCGGACGGCGTCACCTGGACCTCCTGCACCAGCAGCTTCACCGGCTACAACACCCCCACGATGAAGCTGAACGCGACGGAAGCGCTGCTGGACAACTATTACCGCCTGAAGATTGCCGAGAAGTTTGCGCCGAACCGCGAGTGGTTCAGCGCCCCGGTCAAGGTGACGTTTATCCCCGGCGCCAACGTGCAGGTGCCCAAGGTCACCACGGACAAGTCCCTGCTGGCGGCGCCAGGCAGCGTTCTGAACTACGACTTCATGACCGAAGGCAACCTGACCCTCAGCTGGCACGCCAATGAGAGCAACGGCGTGTACACCGTGAAGATCCTGCTGATGAACGCGATGCCCAGCAACAGCGTGGCGACCAGCGTGGTGGATGTGCTGTACTCCAAGACCGGCACGGCGACGTCCTACACCATCAAGAAGTCCGATATGGCGCGCGCCTCTTACGTCAAGATCTGGATCCGCGCGCAGGACCAGGATTACGAGCTGAACAATCTGACCAGTTCCATGTGGTTCGGTCTGAAGCTGACCGCGAGCGAATCGGTCACGATCAGCTCCGTCACCTGCAGCCCGTCCGTGGCCGTCAGCGCGAACAGCATCTCGGATTATAACTGGGCCAAGAAAGGTGACCTGACCATCAAGTGGACGGCCAAGAACGGCAACGGCAAGTACAATGTCAAGGCCATCCTGACCAACCAGGTGCCGAACTTCAGCGGAGCCAATACCCCCGTCGCCAACGGCGTGGTCAAGGCGGTCACCAACGATACGGTCAATACGCTGCACGTTTCCACCTACCAGATGAAGCAGGCGAAATACCTGAAGGTCTTCATCCAGGCGCAGGACGCCAACTATGCGCTGAACGGCAAAACCTACAGCTATCAGTTCGCGCTGCTCCTGAAGCCGGACCGGAAGGTGACGGACCTGACCATCACCAACTCCAAGATCAACATCGACATCAACAAGTCGGTGGCCTTCAACATCAACAAGTACGGCGACCTGATCATCAACCTGAAGGCCACAAACGGCAACGGAAAATTCGTGGTCAAGGCCGTGCTCACGTCCGTCTCGCCGACCTTCGGCGCGGCTACCCCGGGCGTGGTGAAGACGGTGATCAACAATAAGACCTATACGTCTTCGATCAAGATCACCAAGAAGGAACTGACTACGCTCATGTCGCAGGGCAAATATATCAAGTTTGTCGTGACTGCGCAGGACGTCAATTACGATAGGAACGGCGCCTCGGTCTCCAAGGAGTTCGGCATCTTCCTCGCGCCCTGACGACTGAAGGGAAGAGGGGTCGTCCCCTCTCCCCCTTCTCCCCCGGCACACCAAAGCCGCAAACCGGATAACGGTTTGCGGCTTTTTGCGTGGGATGAAGGGCGCAGCTTTCACGTGATGCGGCCATCCTTCACCTGATACGACCATTATCAACCATACAAGCCCCGCAGTGACACGATGCACTGCGGGGCGGTTTTTGTGGGGTGTCAAAAGGTACACCTTTTGCAGTGCCTGCCGAATGGTTTGTCCATCACTGTCCGCCTGTGATCAACCGGCTTTTTTCGAAAGGCGAATATAATATTCCTCCGGCAATATTTGGTTGCCGGAGGAATCAAAAAGCCGCCGCAGTGAATGATTTCTGCGGCGGCTGGTTTGATGGGGCGGGCGGCGGCCCGGGTCAGGTGATCGGCGCGGGGTTGAAGATGCACAGGTAATTGTGCATGCGGTACTTTTCGGCGAAGGGCTGATCCCGGCCGCTGGCGCAGTCGATGATCTTATGGAAGATCTCCGTACCGACCTCTTCGATGGTCTTTTCGCCGGTCGCGACCGCGCCGGCGCTGATGTCGATGATGTCCGGCCACTGTTCCTTGAGCTCGTTGCGCGAGCAGACCTTGATCACGGGCACCGCCGCCAGGTTATACGGCGTTCCGCGGCCGGTCATGAACACCTGCAAACCGATGCCGCTGGCCATCTGGCATGGGCCGCACACGATATCGCTGGCGGGCGTCGCGGCGAAGATCTCGCCGTGCTTCGTCGGCCGTTCTGCCGGTGACAGCACCTCCACGATGGGCGACGTGCCGGACTTGGCGATGGAGCCCATCGCCTTTTCCACGATATTGGCAAGGCCGCCCTTCTTGTTGCCGGGGGTGGGATTGGCGCTGCGGTCAACGCGGCCCTCGTCCAGGTAATGGTCATACCAGCGCATTTCCTCTGCCAGACGGTCGCGCACCTCCGCGCTCACGCAGCGCTCAGCGATCAGGTGCACACCGTCGCGCACCTCGGTCACCTCGCTGAACAGCACGGTCGCGCCACCCTGCACGAGCATGTCCGCCGCGTAGCCCGCGGATGGATTCGCGGACACGCCCGAGAAGGCGTCGCTGCCGCCGCACTGCATGCCGATCAGCAGGTCGGACAGCGGCAGCTCCTCACGCCGGCGTTCGTTCAGGATTTTGAGTTTTTTCTCCGCCATGTCCATGAGCGCCTTCATGCAGCCCTCGAAGCCGTGGCATTCCTGCAGCACGACCACGTTTTCGGGCGTGTTGTTCTCAGGCCCGACCAGCATGTCCACGGTCAGCTTTTCACAGCCCAGGGAGACCACCATCAGCTGGCCGCCGAAGTTGGGATGGTGCGCGATATTGCGCAGCGCGCGGATGGGCACCTTCGCCTCCGGCGCGTTGATGGCGACACCGCAGCCGTAGGCATGATTGATGGCCACCACGTCGTCCACGTTGGGGTACTTTGGCAGCAGCTCCTTCCTGATGCGCTCCAGCGCGACGTTGAGCGTGCCTTCGACGCACTGCACCGTGGTCTGGATGCCCAGCATGTTCCGTGTGCCGGCATACCCGCCGTCCGGATGGCGGAAGCCCCACCAGGTTTTCACCGGCGGCTCGGGCAGGTCCGTGCGGATATTGGTGCCCCAGGGCATATCGTCCAGCGACGGCGGCGTCGGCAGGCGGAGCATATACTCGTTGATCCACTGTCCCTTCGCGATGGGGTCAATGGCGTAGCCCAGCGTGACGCCGTAGCGGATGACCGGCGCGTCCTTCGGGATATCGCTCAGGGCGATCTTGTGCGCCTGCGGGATATCGGACAG
>CAMNEH010000119.1 GCA_946536315.1 uncultured Clostridia bacterium | reverse complement strand
CGTCATAGTCCTTTTCCACGGACTTGCTGCCGGTGATGAACTGAGCGGTCCAGGTCTCCAGCGTGTAGTCCAGCTGGACCTTCAGGTCCGCCGCGCGGTTGGTGTCTTCAGCGCTGAGGTACACATCGGGATAAGCGATCTTCCAGTAGGGGATCTGCTGGCGTTCGACTTCGGCGTTGATCCAGTCGTTCAGCGGATAGATGACCTGGGGCATGGTGCCGCCGCCGATGCCGGGGGTGACGGAGCCGGAGTTGGCCGTCAGGACCTTGGCGCGCTTCACTTCGAAGGAATCATAGCCTTCGTATTCCAGAACCAGGTACTTGCGGTCGATCTTGGCCTGCTCGGTCTGCTCGCCGTTTTCATCCACATAGTAGAAGTCAACGCCGGCTTCGCCGCGCATGTTGTAGATGCCGCCTTCGTATTCTTTCCACTCATACACCCAGTCGGCCATGCGGCAGACCACTTCGGGGTATTCGCACTCGTTGGTGATCGCCATCGCGCCGCGGGTCAGACCAGTGGTGCGGGTCCAAACGGGGGTGTCGCCCTCATTCTTGACCAGGCAGCTGACGATGGTGTAGTCCTCGTTCTGCGCGGCGGGGACCACCAGGAAAGCGCCGGCAGTCTGGAACATGCCCAGGGTCTGGTCGCCTTCAGCCTGTCCCTTGGCCTTGAGCGCAGCGGAATCCATTTCGAAGATCTGGGGATCGACCAGACCGTCCGCCCAGGCGTTGGCCCAGAAGGTGATCATTTCTTTCCATTCGGGCGTCAGGGGGCCATAATAGACCTGGCCGTCGTCCGTGGTGCCCAGCTGCTTGTCATTATCGATGTTCTTGCCCCACCAGGCGAGGGTGCGGTAGAAGTCCTTGATCTGCTTGTTGCCGCTGTAGGGGATTTCGTCCGCCTTGCCGTTTCCGTTGGGATCTTGCTCCTTGAACGCCTTCAGCGCGGCATAGAGCTCATCCACGGTCTTGGGTTCAGGGATGTTCAGCTTCTGCAGCCAGCTGTTGTTGATCCAGTACTTGCCGCTGGTCAGGTCGCGGGGCATGTCGTTGATCCAGGGCAGGCAGTAGATGTGGCCGGCCGGGGTGGTGATGGAGCTGCGGAGGACGGGGTTCGCGTCCAGCAGAGCGGACAGGTTCGGCATGTACTCGGCAATGAGGTCTTCCAGCGGCATCAGGATGCCCTGGTCATCGCCCCAGTCCACTTCCTGAGCAGCCGTGATCTGCGCGGCATAGAGGAAGTCCGGCAGGTCGCCTTCTTCCATCATGCGCAGGTTGATGGCCGTCGCCCAGTTGTCTTCGGGGACAGTCTCAATGTTGAGGGTCACACCGGTGATTTCCTGCCACTTTTTGAAGAACTTCAGGTCTTCCCACTCGCCCTGGGAGGCGTCGCGGGCGCCCAGCATGTCCAGCGTCAGCGGCGCGTTGACGACGGGATAGACGCTTTCCGTGTTCAGGATCGCGGTGTCAGCCAACGCCGCGCTGACCAGGAGCGCCAGCACCAGTAAGAGAGCAGCCAGTTTTTTCATAGAAAAAACCTCCTTCATTTTATAATTTCCGCTTGCGCGGAAAATTATCAGGTTGATCCGCATTTATCCCTTCAGGGAGCCGATCATGACGCCCTGCACAAAATACTTCTGCAGGAAGGGATAGATGACCAGGAGCGGCACGCTGCCCACGACGATCAGGGTGTACTTGATGATTTCCTGAAGCTGGGCCAGCAATTCCTGTTCGAGCACGTCGCCCGTCATCGCCGAGGATGTCTGGGACGAGATCAGGATCTCGCGCAGGAACAGCTGCAGCGGATAAAACGAGCGCGTCTTGATGTAAATCATGGCATTGAAATAGTCATTCCAGATGCCGATGCCGTAATACAGCGCGATGACGGCGATGATCGGCTTGGACAGCGGCAGCACGATGCTGAAGAAAAAGCGGGTATTCATGCAGCCGTCGATCTTCGCCGCGTCCAGCAGACCGTCAGGGATGCTGTTGGCAAAGAAGGTGCGGGCGATGATCAGGTTCGACATGCTGATCGCGCCGGGCAGGATCAGCGCCCACATGGTGTTGAGCAGCTTGAGCGACCTGACGATCAGGTACAGTGGAATGATGCCGCCGCTGAAGAACATGGTGAACACCAGCAGGCCGGTGATCACGCCGCGGCCCGGCAGATCCTTGCGCGACAGGGCATACGCGCCGGTCAGGGTCAGGAAGGTGCTGATGAGTGTCCCGACCACCATGTAAATGATGGAATTCAGATAGCCGGTCCACAGCATTTTCTCCTGAAAGACGCGCTGATAACCCTGCAAGGTAAAATCGACCGGCCAGAGGACGACCCGGCCCGAATAGACCGCGTTGGGATCCGAGAAGGAAGCGCTGACCGTAAAAATCAGGATATACAGGTACGACAGGGTCAGAAGGCTCAGGAGGGTATAGATGACAATATCAAAGATCAGGTCAAACTTGGTCTTGCGGATGGCTTTCCCCTTTTTCTTCGCCGTAACTTCAGACATGCTGGCCACCCCCTTACCACAGGCTCGTTTCACTCAGACGCCGGGTGATGGCGTTGACTGAAATGATCAGGATGAAATTGACAATGGAGTTAAACATGCCCACCGCTGTGGAGAAGCTGAAATCGCCATCCTGCAGGCCGACCTTGTATACGTAGGTGGACAGGATTTCCGACTTGCTCAGGTTCAGGGACGTCTGCATCAGGTAAACCTTCTGGAAGCCGACATTCATGATGGAGCCGCTGCGCAGGATGAGGAGAATGGTGATGGTGGGCAGGATGCCGGGAATATCCACATGCCAGATGCGCTGCGCCTTATTGGCGCCGTCGATGACGGCCGCCTCATGCAGCTCCGGGCTGATACCGGACAGCGCCGCAATATAAATGATGGCCGAGAAGCCCATGTTCTGCCAGATATCCGATCCAACGTACAGGCCGCGGAAATACTGTGCCTCACTGGTGATGGGATATGGGCCGAGGCCGAAGACCGCCAGGAGGCGGGTCACAATGCCGTTGGTTGTGGAGAACATGCAGAACAGCATGCTGACCATGACGACGACGCTGATAAAGTGGGGCGCGTAGGAAACCGTCTGTACAAAACGCTTGAACCGGACGTTGGACACCTGGTTCAGCATCAGGGCCAGGATGATCGGCGGCAGGAAGCCGAAAATCAGCGAGTAAAAGCTGAGCGCCAGGGTGTTGAGCAGCGCCGTCTGCAGCAGGCTGGTGGAAAACAGGCGCTCGAAATGATACCAGACCGGATTGGCCCAGGGGCTGCCCCAGATGCCCTGCCTGGTTTTGAAATTCTTGAAGGCGATCTGCAGGCCGTACATCGGCGCGTAATGAAAGATCGCAAAATATACCAGGGTCGGGATCAGGAAAAAGTATAAATCCCATGTATTGCTGAACCGGAAGCGAAGCGACTTCCGTCTGGCGACCGCTGTCTTTGATTGCTCTTTCATGATACAGTCTCCTCGTGACGTTTTGAACCGGAACATTCGTCAGAATTGAAACAATTTGCATTGTCATTATAACAGATGTCATTTTCTCTGTCAATCATTAACAGAACTTAATTTCATATCAATTTTTAGCGATTGTTCAGTTTGTTCATTTTTCTGTTCCGCTTCCGCACCGATCCGGTCCAAACCTCAATCAGATGTTGTTGCCATTCCGGCCAATATTCCCCCATATGCATACTCTCTTCTCGCGGACGGCAGCCCACGCCCGATGGACTGAAATGCATCTGCTGTTCAGGGTCAAACGTCGTATGGTCTGCTGTTTTCAGTGACGTTTAGTTTTGTTTATATTCGTTTAGTTAAAATTCTTTTCTTCTCTTTTCCGGGCCGTCTCAGCAAACAGCAAGGGGGGACGGCCTGTCCCCCCTCTGTCTATGTTCAGTGCATGGCGGCAGTGTCGCAGTTACATCATGCTCCGATACAGCGCCTTGATTTCCTCGACACTGGTATCACGGGGATTGCCCGGACGGCAGGCATCCGCGTACGCGCTGTCGGAAAGGAACTGCACGTCCTCTTCCTTCAGGATGCCCTTCAGATCAGCGGGGATGCCCACATCCATGGACAGCTGCTTCACCGCGGCGATGGTGGCGTTCGCGGCGGCCTCGTCGTCCATCATGTCGATGCCATCCACGCCCATGGCCCTGCCGATCGCGCGGTAGCGCTTCCCTGCCACCGGGGCGTTATATTCCAGCCCGCAGGGCAGCAGGATCGCGCAGGCGACGCCATGCGGCGTATCGTACAGGGCGGAAAGGCCATGCGCCATGCTGTGAACGATGCCCAGGCCCACATTGGAGAAGCCCATCCCGGCGATATACTGGCCCAGGGCCATGCCTTCCCGGCCGTCCGGGTCATTCCGCACCGCGGCGCGCAGGCTGTGGCTGATCAGTCGGATCGCCTCCAGGTGGAACATATCGCTGATCGCGCAGTGGCCCTTGGTGATATAGCCCTCGATCGCGTGAGTCAGCGCGTCCATACCGGTGGCGGCGGTCAGCCCCTTGGGCATCGTGGACATCATATCCGGGTCCACCACGGCGATCTCCGGAATATCGTTCACGTCCACGCAGACGAACTTGCGCTTCTTTTCGACGTCCGTGATCACGTAATTGATCGTGACCTCCGCGGCGGTGCCGGCAGTCGTGGGCACGGCGATGGTGAATACGGCATGCTTTTTGGTTGGGGCGACGCCCTCCAGCGAACGCACATCCGCGAACTCCGGATTGTTGATGATGATGCCGATGGCCTTGCTGGTATCCATGGCGCTGCCGCCGCCCACCGCGATGATGCAGTCAGCGCCGGCTTTCCGGAAGGCCGCCACGCCGTTCTGAACGTTTTCGATGGTCGGATTGGCCTTGATATCGCTGTAGACCTCATAGGCAAAGCCGGCCTGGTCCAGCAGATCCGTCACCTTTTTGGTGACGCCGAAGCGGAGCAGATCGGGGTCGGTAGCCACGAACGCCTTTTTGTATCCGCGGGCCTGAAGCTCCGGAACAATGTGCTCAATGGCGCCATGGCCATGGTAGGAAATGGGATTGAGTACGATACGGTCTGCCATAAAGGGTCCTCCTTAAAAAGTTGTATATCAGTCAGAGGCTGACTGTTGATATCTTTCCGCCAGCGCCCGCTTGCTGCGCAGGTTTCTGGCGGAAGGATGATCGCCGTGGGGAGAGACGCCGGCTGGCAGCAGGCGTCGGCACGTCTGCGCCATGTCTTTGGTCAGATCGGCGAGCTGGCCGGTGATGTCGGCGTCCGAATCCATGCCGATGGAGAGAATTTGAGGCACGAAGCCCAGCGTGCTGGCGGTATACCAGTTGCCGTCAAATTTGTTCAGATTCTCCGCCGATGTCACCGGGCTGTTGATTTTATTGGTCAGGTAAGCGATCACCAGCTGGCGTGACGGGTCCGCCATCACCAGCGTACCGGTCCAGCCCTGATGGCCGATGGTATCACCGTGTGCCTGGGTGCCGAAATACCACGGCCGCTGGTCATCGCCCTCGCGCCACCAGCCCAGGCCCCACTGCCCCTGGTCGAAGGATTTCGGCGCGGTGAAGCGGTCCATCGTCACGCCGGAAAAGAACCGCCGGTCGCCATACCCGCCGGTCAGCATCACGGACGCCAGCCGCGCCATGTCCGCCGCGCTGCCAAACAGGCCCGCATGGCCGGACACACCGCCCATGCAGCAGGCGGCCTTCTCGTCGTGCGCCTCGCCCTGAAGCGTTTCCGTCCGGACGCCCTCAAACACGATATGCCCGCCGCGCGTGTTGCCGTTCAGCTCCGTCGCGGCGCAGTCCTCCCTGGCAAAGCCGCGCTCCAGCGGCGTATAAGTCACATGGGACAGGCCCATCGGGCGATAGAAGGTCTCGCGGACATAGTCGTCCAGGCGCTGCCCCGTCACCCGCTCGACGACGAAGCCGAGCAGCATATAATCCAGATCCGAATACACCGTCCGGGTCCCCGGCTCAAAGTACAGCGGCGTTTTGCACAGCGCCTCCAGCGTGCGGGCCCGGGTTTCCGCGGAGCCGTCGTTGCCGGTGAACAGGACGTTTCTGACCGCAGGAGCGTCCTTCAGCGCCGACATATCATAATACGGCTTGAAATAGTGCACGTCCGATGGAAAGCCGCCCTGGTGGCAGAGCAGATCCCGGACCGTGAGCGCCGCTTTCCAGGCGCGCTGCGTCTGCAGATCAGGATTCGCCCCGTTCACGTATTTCAGATCAATCACATCGTCCGAAAAACGCCGGCCGAGGATGTCCGCAAGGCGGGTGTCGATGTCCAGCTGGCCGTCCGTCACCAGCTTCTGGATCGCGTAATTGGTCGAAAACATCTTGGTCACGCTGGCCAGGTCATACAGCGTATCTGTGGTGACCGGCGCACTCGATGTATCCGGCGACCCGTCCGGCCGGTAGCTGTTCACGCGGCCCCAGGCCCGGTTGACCACCAGGCGGCCGTTGCGGACCACCGCCAGCTGGGCGCTTGGAAAGCCGTATGCAATATCCGAAGCGATGATATCCGACACCAGCTGAACCGCCTTTGGATGGAGGCCGGCCTCCGCCAGCGTCCCTTCCAGGACGACGGGATAAGGCACATGCGCGGTCACTTTGGCGCCGACCGGCAGAATATTGCTCAGCTGGAGCGTATTCACCCCGTCCCTGGCGATCCCGGCGGTATCCACACGCCAGATCCCGCCGGAAATACCCGTCGTATTCACCGGCATTTCATTGACATACAGCCGGAAGCTTTCCGTCCGTTCCTCCACCTTCAGCCAGATACAGCCCTGGCCGTGATAGCCCTGATAGCTCAGCATGCTGTTCATCGCCAGCGAATCGTCCGTATGGCCCTTCCAGTCCGGGAATACGGCGGTCTTCTGCCATTCCGCCGCCGGCAATATGGACATACGCTCCAGCTGAATCTCCGAAAATGCCACAGGAAGCTCCCCCTCCGCGCTCGCGCCGATCACATGGCGCACAGCAAACACCTTGTCAGCCATCCCCCAACAGGTTTTCACGTAATGCATTTGGACGCATGGCTCACGGCGGGCTGACCGGTTCGCTTTGTTCGACAGACCGGAGATATTCCGCCACACATTGTTCGAGTGAGGAATGGAATTGATTTTGGTCGACCGCAAACTGATTTTCCAGGATGTCTCCCAGCTGGTCCGCCAAAATGAATTCCCGATGAAACAGGCGCTGGTTATTCTGAATCTCATTTTTGGGCATATGCATAAAATAAAACTGCTGAATTCTTGTCTGCTTCATGAATTCTGCGGATAGTTCAGACCTCGTCAGCTCACCCTGAGCGTACTTTTGCAATAATGAGGGGATAAAACTCACCATGCTGCATTGCAGCGAGCTGGATTCGGCGAGCTTTTCAGTCAGCTGAATGAAGGTTTCCATGCTTATGCTCCGCCATTCTGTAAAAGGTGCCGATGAAATGACGAAAACGGGAAACAACCGCATCATGATTATAGCATACGAACATGCTTTTTGTCTTTATTTTTTTGCTATTACATGATTTTTTGCCCATTGACGGCCAAAACCAATTCCATATCATGTATGGTGTATTGATTGTTTGTTGTTGTGTGGCGGCTATGCCAAGCATTCAATCTATGATGACGCTTTGCCCCATTATTTGATGGAATTTGATATACTGGATCGGGAACGCGCTTGTTTTCTGGACACGCCTTCCCGACGGGAGATCACCCGAAACCTGCACGTTTGCTCGGTGCCCGTGCTGGCGGAAGGCAGCTTTTTCCAAATAGAAGCAAGCTGGGAGGAAAACCAGCGGCGCCATGCGGAGCGGAAAGCCTCCGTTCCACAGACCGTGATCGAAGGGTTGCCGGACAGGCTGGAGCCGCCGGAACGATGGGAAGCCCAGCAAGTGGACTGGATATGCTTGCAGTAAATGATATTCACATCGCATGATCCCCCACAGCTGAACACTTTTCACGCTTCAATCGGGTAGGAGGGGGTGACTAACCCCCGTCCTCCCACACCACCGCTCATGCGG
>CAMNEH010000118.1 GCA_946536315.1 uncultured Clostridia bacterium | reverse complement strand
AATATATCGGCGTGCCGGTGGTGCGCATTGATGAAGAAATGTGCCGGGAAGCGGCCCGGATGGGCAGCCGCGTGGGCGTGCTGGCCACCCTGGCCACCACCCTGGAGCCCACCAAGAACACCATTTCCCGCACCGCCCGGGAAATGGGCAGGCATGTGGAATTGGTGGACGGACTGGTGGACGCTTTCAACCTGGACCAGGAGCAGTTCCGGGCGCTGCTCATCGGCGCGGCGGAAAAGATCGCCGATCAGGTGGATGTGATCGTGCTGGCCCAGGGCTCCATGGCCTATGTGGAGCAGGACATCGAACACGCCGTGGGCAAGACCACGCTCTCCAGCCCCCGCTTTGGCGCACAGGCGCTGAAGAAAGCGCTCCAGTCGAAAGGATTGATCGCATGATTGCCGATACCGCGCGCTCTCCCTATGCCAAGCTGTCCGGTATTCCCTACCGGGACGTCCAGTGGACCGGCGGGCTCTACCGCGAACGGTTTGATACCGTGGCGACCGTCACGGTGCCGCATCTTCAGCGCATGTTTGAGGACAAGGACATCAGCCATGTGGTCGAGAATTTCCGGATCGCCGCCGGCGAAGCGCCCGGAGATTTCGATGGGACCGTGTTTGGCGACGGCGACTTTTACAAATGGATGGAAGCCGCCGTGTATACGGCCGTACGGACGGACAATCAGGCCCTGCTGGACCGTCTGGAGGAGTATATCGCCCTGTTTTCCAGGGCACAGCAGCCGGACGGCTATCTGTCCACCAAGCAGATCATCGGTGAAAAGCAGGGAAAAGGCCCGATGCGGCAAGGCGACATCAACGACTTCGAGGTGTACAACATGGGCCACATGTTCACCTCCGCCTGCCTGTACTACCGTCTGACTGGCAGGGACAGCTTCCTGAAGGTCGCTGAAAAAGCCGCCGGGTATCTGAAGCACATGTATGAGGAAGCCGCCCGCACCGGCGAGGTCAAGACGGCAGTCTGCCCTTCCCATTACATGGGCCTGATCGAGCTGTACCGCACCACCGGCAAACAGGAATATCTGGATCTGGCCAGGCTGGCCGTCCAGCTCCGCGACTCGGTGAAAAACGGCCTGGATGACAACCAGGACCGCCTGCCGCTCAAGCAGCACCGCAAAATCGTCGGTCACGCGGTCCGGGCCAATTATCTGTACGCCGGTCTGACCGACCTGTATATGGAGGAGGGCGACCCGGACTACCGCACGGTGCTGGAATCCGTCTGGGCTCACCTGACCGCCAAGAAAATGTACCTGACCGGCGGCTGCGGCGCGCTGTACAACGGCGCGTCCCCCTACGGCAACTTCTTCCATCACCAGCTGGTGCATCAGGCGTACGGCTATGAATACCAGCTGCCCAACATCACGGCCTATAACGAGACCTGCGCGTCCCTGGGCGGCGTGTTCTGGGCATGGCGGATGTTCCTGATGTCGCCACGGGTATCCTGCATGGACATGCTCGAGCGCATGCTCCTGAACGTGAACATGGCCGGCATCAGCCTGAACGGCAAAAAGTTTTTTTATGAAAACATGCTGGAGCGCGCCCGGTCCCTGGACTATGAGCTGCTCTGGGGGCAGGAGCGGACGGAATACATCACCAGCTACTGCTGCCCGCCCAATCTGGCCCGCACGCTGGCGCAAACCGCGGAATACGCGTATGCCGTCGACGCCGACGGGGTATGGACCGGCCTGTACGGCGCCAACACCGCGAGGTTCACGCTCCAATCAGGGGCCGCGTTCACCCTCTGCCAGGAAACGGATTACCCCTTCGACGGCGCGATCCGCTTCAACGTCCTCGAAAGCAACGGTCTCCCCTTCACGCTGCATCTGCGCGTCCCCGGCTGGGCGCAGGGCGCGACCCTGACCGTTGGCGACCGGGCGCTGGCCCTGAAGCCGGGCGAATATACCGAAGTCCGCGCGGAGAAGGACTTTTCCTGCGCGCTGCAGCTGCCGGTCTCGCCGCGTCTGACCGTCGGCCATGGCATGATCGAGGAGGACCGCGGCCGCGCCGCGATGGAGGCGGGGCCCCTGGTCTATTGTCTGGAATCCCCGGACGCGCCGGAAGCGGACACCCTGCAGCGGCTGCTGATGCCCGCGCACCCCATGTTTGAGAAGACGTCCTTCAGCCTGGAGGGCCGCAGCGTGACCGCATATGAGACGACGCTGCTGATGCGCGAGGATCCGGCTGACGCTCAGGAGGCGCTTTACCACACCCTGAACAGCGAGACCCTGCGGCCCGTCCGCGCGCGCCTGATCCCCTATTATGCCTGGGACAACCGAGGCATGGGCGAAATGCTGATCTGGATGCCGCTGGCCTGGCGGGAGGTCTGACGATGGAACCACAGTGTCTGAACGCGGCGGAAACGTTCGCCGCCTGCGAACGCCTGTGGGCGGACAGTCAGGCGCGGGAGACCATCCGCCGTCGGTATGAAGCCGCCTGCCGGGACTTCCGGCCGCAGATCCTCGTGCTGGACGACGATCCGACCGGCGTCCAGACGGTGCACGGCATCTCCGTGGTCACCGACTGGCAGCGCGAAACCCTGCAGGACGCGCTGGAAGAGACGCTCAGCGGCAAAGAGCGGATGTTCTTCGTGCTGACCAATTCCCGCAGCTTTACCGCGGAACGGACCACCCGGGCGCATGAGGAAATCGCCCGGAACGCCTGGGCGGCGGCCCGGGAAACCGGCGCGCGCCTGCTGGTCATTTCCCGCGGCGACTCCACCCTTCGCGGCCATTATCCGCTTGAAACAGCCGTGCTTCGCCGCACGCTGGAGCAGGAGGGGCATCCCGCCTTCTCCGGGGAAGTGCTCTGTCCCTTTTTCCGGGAGGGCGGCCGTTTCACGCTGAACGGCGTCCATTATGTTCAGGAGGGGGACCGGCTGACCCCGACCGCCCAAACGGAGTTCGCGAAGGACCAAACCTTCGGCTACCGCCACTCTGCCCTGGCCGAATACATCGAAGAAAAGTCCGCCGGCGTGGTGCCCGCCAGCCGGGTGATCCGGATACCGCTCGCAGAGCTCAGGAGCCTTTCCTGGGACGCGATCGAAGACAGGCTCCGCCAGGCGGACGGATTCCGCTATATCGTCGCCGACGCGCTGGAGGAAGCCGATGTCCAGGCGCTGGCCGTCATCCTGATGCGGCTGATGAAGGAAGGCCGGCATTACATGCTCCGCAGCGCGGCCGCGGTACCCAAGGTGTTCGGCCACGTGTCCGACCGTCCCCTCCTTTCCAGAGAAGAAATGATCGGGCAGGACGCGTCAGTAGGCGGCCTGGTGATCGTGGGCTCACACGTCCGGAAAACCACCGAGCAGCTCGACTGTCTGCGCGGGTCCGCCGTGCCCCTGAGCTGGATCGAATTTGACGCGTCCGGCTGGCGCCGTCCTGGCGCGCTGGCGGAGGAAGCGCGCCGGGTGGTCCGCTGCGCCGAAGACGCCATGAGGCAGGGCCGGACCGCGGTGGTCTACACCAGCCGCACGCTGATCGCCCCTGAGGGCGCGTCGCCGGAGCAGCTGCTGAAGATTTCCGTCAGCATCTCCGACGCGCTGACGAGTGTGGTCAGCGCGCTCAGCTTCCGCCCGCGTTTCCTGATCGCCAAGGGCGGCATCACCTCCAGCGACGTGGGCACCAAAGCCCTCCGCGTGCGGAAGGCGCTGGTGCTCGGACAGGCCCAGCCGGGCATTCCCGTCTGGAAGACCGGCCCGGAAAGCCTGTTCCCCGGGCTGTCCTATATCATTTTCCCCGGCAACGTGGGGCGTCCCGATACCCTGCGGACCATTGTCGAAGCACTCAACTGAACAGTTACAGGAGAGTATCAGATATGTCCAGAAAAATCATCATTTCCCTGGCGCCTGTCAAAGCAGGCGCGCCGGTGGACCGGTTCGCCCTGGCTGACGACGTCGCCCGCTGCGTGCAGGCCGGCGCGGGGATGTGCCATCTGCACTGCCGGCGTCCGGACGGCAGCCTGACGCCGGATACCACCGAGTTTGTCGCCACCTTCGAAGAGATCCTGAAGCGGACCGACGTCGTCGTCCAGGCGTCCACCGGCGGCATCTCGGAGATGACCATTGAGGAGCGCTGCGCGCCGCTGACCTATGCCCGGGTCGAAAGCTCGTCCCTGAACGGCGGCAGCACCAATCTGAACGGCGCGCTGTACATCAACACGGACCAGGACATCGACTACTGCGCCCGTCAGTCCTATGACCGGGGCATCATCCCGGAGGTCGAGGTCTTCGATATCGGCATGATCTACAACGTGGAGCGCAGCGCGCAGCGCACGCCTTACCGCCGTCCCATTTTCTACAACCTGGTGTTTGGCCATCAGGGCGGCATGCAGCCGGATATGACCTGCCTGACCGCGTTCAGATCTGCCGTACCGGCGGACGCGCGCTGGGGCGTGGCCCACTACGGCCGGGACAACTGGGATTTTCTGGCCGGCGCGATCGCCCTGGGCGCGTCCATCGTCCGGATCGGCTTTGAGGACAGCGCCTTCCTCGCGCCGGGCGTGTATGCGCGTTACAATTATGAGGTGGTGGAGCGACTGGTCCAGCTGATCCGCGCCATGGGCCTGGAGCCGGCTGATCCAGCCGAAACGCGGGCCATTCTCGGCACGCTGCCCAAAGCGTGACAGGGAGGAAGAGCATGCCTGATTGTGCTTCGATGTCCCTGCAGTCTCTCATCCGTCCGGAGGGCTATGACTGCCCCTGTGGGAAGCGCCACCGGTGCGCGCTGGACTACCTGGCCATCGGTCCCGGCGTCCTGAGTCAGGTGCCGGACATGGTCCGGGCGATGGACTGCCATAAACCGTTTGTGGTATATGACGAAAATACCCTGAAGGCGGCCGGCGGACAGGTCTGCGCCATGTTGGACGGCGCGGGCATTCCGTATGTGGCCTACCAGATCCCCTGCCAGGGAGACCGGCTCGCCCCGGCAGAATGGGAAGTGGGCAGCGTGATGATGCACTTTGATCCCGGCTGCGACATGCTGCTGGGCGTAGGAAGCGGCGTCATCAACGATATCTGCAAGCTGGTCGCCCATGGTGTGGGCATCAAAAACGCCATTGTCGGCACCGCCCCCTCCATGGACGGCTACGCCTCGAACAGCTCCGCCATGGAGGTCAACCGCATCAAAATGACGCTGTTTGATCAGGTGCCGCAGGGCATCCTGCTGGACACGGACATCCTGCGACAGGCCCCCATGCGGATGCTCTGGGCGGGACTGGGCGACATGGCGGCCAAGTACATCTCTGTGTGCGAGTGGCGGATTTCCCATATCGTCACCGGCGAATACTACTGCGAGGACGTGGCCGCGCTGATGCGGTCCGCGGTCCGGAAGGTGACCGCCGCGGCCGACGGCATTCCCTCCCGCGATCCGCAGGCCATCCAGGCCATCGCGGAAGGGCTGGTCATCTCCGGCATCGCCATGGCGTACGCCGGCATTTCCCGCCCGGCCTCCGGGCTGGAGCACCAGTTTTCCCATATCTGGGAAATGATGGCCCTCGACCGCGGCCGGCCCTACGACCTGCACGGCATTCAGGTGGGCGTGGGCACGATGCTGATGATGAAGCTGTACCGCAAGCTCCGCACGGTCCGGCCGGATCGTGCGAAAGCCGACGCCTGGTGGCAGGCCATGACCCCGGTGAAATGGGAGGCCATGATCCGCCGCATTTTCGGCCGCAGCGCAGAAGACCTGCTCGCGCTGGAAGCCGTCGAGCATAAAAACGACCCGGCGGCGCACGAAGCGCGGCTCGGCCGGATCATGGAGCACTGGGATGAGATTCTGTCGGTTATGGACCAGGAGCTGCCTGCCTACGACGTCCTGCGCGGCGTCCTGGAAACAACGGGCATGCCCCTCCGGCCGTCTGAAATCGGCATCAGCGTGCAGGACACCCTCGACGCCTTTATGGGCTCGCGCGACGTCCGCAACAAGTACCAGTCCAGCACCCTGCTGTGGGATCTCGGGCTGACCGGGGAATTTGCCGACTATCTGGCTGAGGTCGCCGAAGAAAACGCTTAAAGGCGCTTTGGGCGAATACAAGCGCCCGCTCAGGCATTCTGAATCTCGGCCTCTACACACAGCCGGTTGTTATATTCGTTCTCTTCCGGCGGCCAGCAGTTGCCGATATTCAGCAGCGCCATCAGCTCGTGAACGCCCGGAACAGCCGTCCAGGTGGTTTTGACGCCGGTGCCGGCCACGTCCGGAAGCGGTGTGTTGGCGCGCAAAACACAGGTTTCACCCGGGTTCAGCGGCGGAATGGTCCCGTAAGCGCGGGCGATCCGGAAATCGCCGTCCAGCAGGAAATCGACCGCGGCGGTCATATTGACCGGCGTCGACGCGTTTCCCACATTCTTGAGCGTCACGCAGAACAGGGCCTCCTGTCCGGCGACCAGGGGTGTTTCACTCCAGAGCATCACAGGCGTCATGTCGAACCGTGGCGGCTCCGTGATGCTCTTTTCAGGCGCGGCAGGCGTGCGCGGTTCAGGAGCTTCGCGCTCCTTAGCATCGATGACGCACGCGCTCACAGACCTCGGCGGCACGCTCAGCTCCTGTTCCAGGTTCCCGATCCGGAGGACGCAGCGCTGAGGCTCTCCGGTCTGGTTGACGAGAATGGATACGATATTGCCCGCTTCGTCCGCAAAGCTTGCCTGGGTGATCCATCGCCTATGCCCGTACTTGGCCCCCACGACCCGCATGCCGCGGCGGACAAACCTGCTGATGATGCCGAACAGGGCATAGGTGGCGGAGACGTGCCATTCGTCCGGGTCGCTGACCATGCAATAGACAGCGCCCTTCCGGGTCTCATGCAGATATTTGAAAGGGCCGCCCAGCAACTGATGGGGGCCGCCATAGTTATCCTGGAGGAAGGACCACAGCAGGTAGCTCCGCGCGCCGAAGCGGAGCTGCCGGAGCACCTCATCCATTCCGTTCGGATCGGCGACCGTCTTTTCGATGCTGTGCAGGGCCAGGTCCGGCGCCTCTCGGGCATACCGTTCGAGCACCCGGGGATCTCCCCGGTACGCGTGAAAGGCAATGCCGTCGATGGCGCGGCGGGCCGCTTCGTCCTTCAGCAGCGGATCCACAAAGATATTCGCCATATCATAATTGTGGTCGTAAGCCCAGATCTGCGTCGTGATCCCGCAGGTGTCAAATTCGCGCCGCAGCGCCACCAGCACATCCCGCTCCAGCCGCCAGGTGAACCGTGTGGCGGGAGACTGGCGGCACGCGTTGGGAAAGTCGGAGGACATGGGCTCGTTCTGGATGGTGACCGCATCCAGGTGGACCTTCCGGCGCTCAAAGGCCTGAACCGCCAACCGCAGGTACCGCGCATATACCTCCGTGTACTCCGGCAGAAAGATGCCGCCCAGGATGTTGTCGGTTGATTTCATCCAGCCGGGAACTGCCCAAACCGTTCCGACATAGCGGACCTCAGGGTAGCTTTCCGAAACCTCCCGCAGCAGGTCGAAATAGCCCCGTTCCTCGTCCCGCCGGATAGAAAACCGGGCCAGCTCCCAGTCCTTTTCCCCCGGCGGCATATCGTCGTAGGTATAGAAATCCAGGTTCCGTTCCCAGTCGCTGGAGCCCAGGGGGAGCCGCAGAAAGCTCCAGCCCGCGCCCTCCTCCGGATCAAACAGCGCCTTCAGTACGGCCTTCCGGGTTGCAGGCTTCATCCGGGTCAGGTGATAAACCTCCGTATCGGTCAGGTTGCCGCCGAAGCCGAACATCGGCTGCCCGACGGCATGTGGATCGATCGAAAAAGTGTCCTCATCCGGTTCGCTCCGCGCCGTGCGCAGCGGGGCGTCCAGGATCTCAGCGAATACAAGGCGCATGTCCTCGGTGGAGGTATAGAGCTTCATGGCCGGGTTCCTTTCAGACAAACAGGCGCGGGACGCCATCACAGCGTCCCGCGCCATTGTTTGGAGTCAATTACTTGTTCAGAGCGTTCTGATAGATGGTCTGATACTCTTCGCCGAGCTTCTGGATCTCGTTCATGAAGGCGTCATAGTCCTTTTCCACGGACTTGCTGCCGGTGATGAACTGAGCGGTCCAGGT
>CAMNEH010000117.1 GCA_946536315.1 uncultured Clostridia bacterium | reverse complement strand
TTGCTGGCCTCGGGGCAACCGGCGGATGCATAGTTATGTGATCCGGGAATTCAGGCTTTACGTGTAGGAGGCCAGTGTGGTAGCCTTGCCACAGGCACCAGCCCCGTGGGCGGCGGGAATCCCCAAAGAAAAAGTCCGTGTTATCATCAGCCAGCGTCAATGTTACCATCCTCCAAAAAGTAACGCATGGTAACATTGTATCAAAATTCAGGTTTCTTTCCAACAAAGGATACAGGACTCTAATTCAAGCACAGATTTCGAAAGAGGTCTGTGCTATTTCCTGATTGAAGCTGCTCAATCATCCACACCGCCATTTCCCTCTCTTGTCATCCCGACGGAAATGCGGTATAATAAGCCTGCGCAAGGGAGTGATGCCGCATGAGTGAAGGTCATGAGGAACGAATCATCAAGCAAAAGGTATACGACAGCGTGTTCTGCGACCTGTTCAGGGACCCGGCCAATCAGCTGATGGCGTACCAGACGCTGCATCCGGAGGATCGAACCGCGACCGTCGAGGACATTAAGGATGTGACGCTGAAGGCGGTCTTCCTGGACCAGATGTACAACGATCTGGGCTTTATGGTGGGCGACCGATGCATCCTGCTGCTCGAAGCGCAGTCGAGCTGGGCGCCGAACATCGCGGTACGGTCGCTCATGTACCTGGGGGAATCCCTTCACCAATATCTGCTGAAAACGAACCAGAACTATTACAGCAGCAAGGCGGTGCAGCTGCCGAAGCCGGAGTTGTATGTTCTGTATACTGGTGACGCCCGGCATACAGAACAGGAGATCTCTCTGGCAGACGTGCACTGGAACGGTGACAACAGCGTGCTGGATGTAAAAGTGAAGGTGCTGTACAAGGACGATCCGGAGAGCATCCTGACCCAGTACATCCGCTTCACCGAGATATTCAAGCAGCAGCGCCGGACATACGGCAATACGCAGCGGGCGGTCATCGCTACGATCGAGGAATGCATCAGCGGGAATATACTGAAAGCCTACATGGAAGCGCGCAGGACGGAGGTGCAAAGTATCATGATGGCATTATTTGATGACGAGAGTATCTTCACGATGTTTGAGAACAGCAAAAAAGAGGAATGGCGCGAAGAAGGCCGGGCAGAAGGCCGGGCAGAAGGCCGGGCAGAGGGCCGGGCAGAGGGCCGGGCAGAGGGCCGGGCAGAGGGCCGGGCAGAAGGCGCGAACCTGCTGGGCGCATTGATCAGCAAGCTGATCAAGCTGGGGCGGAATCAGGATATCGAACGCGCCGCGACGGACAGCGAGTATCGCCAGCAGCTGTACAAGGAGCTTCAGGTCGTATGATCTGTTTTCCATGCCGAACCATCAGAAATGACGGGGAAAGCCCTGAATTCAGCGATGACACCGTAGGTACCGGTGATGTCCGGCATGATGCACAGGAAATCTCCCTGGCAGACGTATACTGAGGCGGAGATCGCAGTGCGCTGGAGATCAACGTCAATCAACAACATATGCCAACCCCGCCCTGCGCTTCCCGCGCAGGGCGTTTTCCTCACGCCCCAGCCAGCAGGAGTATCTTCCAAAATGAAATCAGTTTCGAATTCTTTTGAAAAGATGCCCTAAGTTGGATACCTGCGCAGCGGAACAAAAACGCCCCTGCCCGGCGGGCAGAGGCGGAAGGTCAGTTCAGGGTGACGGTGAACACGGCGTTTTGATGCCATTCGCCGCCTGCGGTGATGCGGCCGTGGTGCAGGGTGACGATGCTGCGGGCGATGGCGAGGCCGAGGCCGTGGCCGGGGACGGCGCTGCTGTGGGCGTCGTCCGCGCGCCAGAAACGGTCGAACACGCGCTCCCGGTGATCGGGCGCGATGCCCTCGCCGGTGTTCATCACGGTCAGGATGCGCTTGCTGCCGCGCGCTTCCAGCTGCAGGCGGATCAGTCCGCCCTCGTTGGAATACTTGAGCGCGTTGCTGAGCAGGATGACTGTGAGCTGCTTGATCATGTCCTCCTGGCCCGTGTAGCGCACCCCCTCGGGGATCTCCGTCTCCAGCGTGCGTCCGGCCTCGAACACCGTGCTCTCAAAGGGCAGGACCACGCTCAGCAGCGCCTGGCTCAGGTCAAATTCCTGAAAGGACACCTGCCCGGGCTGATCCAGGCGTGCGAGGGAGAGCAGGTTTTTGACCAGGCTGTCCGCGCGCCCGACCTCCGACAGAATATAATCCGTCAGCTCGTTGCGCCCCTGTTCACGCGCCAACGCCTGCGCGTTCGCGGAAATGACCGCCAGGGGCGTTTTAAGCTCGTGACTGGCGTCGCTGACGAACTGCCGCTGCCGGATGAAGGCGTCCTCGACGGGGCGGAGCATGCGCGTGATCAGCCAGACCGCGCCGGCGCTCAATGCCAGCCAGGCCGCGGCGGTGACGAGAATGGTGGTCCGCAGCACCTGCCGCGCGCTTTCGCCCGCGAGGCGGTTGTCCAGGATCAGCAGCTGGCGCGAGCCGTCCTGCAGGGTCCGCAGGGCGTAGAACTGCCAGCCCACCTGCCCGCGCTCCAGGCCCTGGCCGAGCATCTGCGCAGCCAGCGAGGTGACCTCGTCCTGCGTATACAGGTCGGCGCGGTCGGAATCAAACGAGGCGGGCGTGCCGTCCTCCGCCAGGGTGACGACGATGTAATTGCCCAAATTGGCCTGCAGCTCCCGGCTTTCCATGCGCCCGCGGCGGAAATCGGCGAAGCCGGGCCTGTCCGCATCCCCCGGCAGGGGGAACGTGCCCTCCGTGGGCAGCGCGCCCTCCGCGAGCGGCGCACCTTCTGTGGGCAGCGCGCCTTCCGCGGGCGGCGCGCTGGCCGGGTCGTCCGGCGGCGCGGGCGGCGCCATGTCGGACTGCAGGTTGATCGGCCGCCGGCCGTCATTCATGATCAGCAGGGAGAGCGTGCTGTACGCGTCCTCGTGGATCTGGCGCTCGTTGAAGCCGTTGATGGACAGCACAATACCGGCGGAAATGGCGAGCAGCATCAGGATGACCATCAGGACCAGCCGCCATTTCAGCCGTTTCAGCATTCGTCCTCCTCCAGGGAATACCCGACGCCGCGCGACGCGCGCAGCTTCAGCCGGGACCCGATAAAGCCCAGCTTTTTGCGCAGAAAGCTGATATACACTTCGATGGAGCTGTACTCGGCGTCGCTCTCATAGCCCCAGACGCGCTCGAAAATCTGCTCACGCTTCAGGATCTGGCGGGGGTGGCGCATGAACAACTCCATCAGCTGATATTCCTTCGCGCCGAGCTTGATGGACGCGCCCGTGGCGGTATTGACCACGGACGCGGTGCCCTCGTTCAGCTCGGTGCCGCCAAAGGCGAGCGCCATGACCGGCGCTTCCGCCTTGCGGCGCGTGATGGCGCGCAGGCAGGCGATCAGCTCCTCCATCTGGAAGGGCTTGGGCAGGTAATAATCCGCGCCGCTTCGCAGCCCGCGCAGCCGGTCTTCCAGCTCGGCGCGCGCCGTCAGCATCAGCACCGGCACGGTCGCGCCGCTCTTGCGCAGCTCGCTGAGCACGGTGAAGCCGTCCATCTTCGGCAGCATCACGTCCAGGATCACCGCGTCGTAGATGCCGGTCAGGGCGTTGTCCAGCCCGGTCTCGCCGTCGTACGCGGCGTCGGTCACGAACTGCTCCGCCTTGAGCACCCGGCAGATCGCCGCGGAGAGCGGCTTTTCGTCTTCGATCAGTAATACGCGCATGGGCCCCTTACTTCAGCTTCAGGCCGTCGCTGAACGCCTTGCCGACGATGTCGCCGACGACGCGATAGGCGTTGAAGGAGGGGTCAAAAATGATCGGGCGGAGCTTGCTCAGGTCCACCTTGCCATCGGTCAGGATGCTCTCGTCCGCGTGCGAGGCGACGATTTCACCGATCAGGTAGCCGGTGGCGGGATCCCAGCTGCGCACGCGGCATTCCATGGTCAGGGGATACTCCTCGATGACCGGCGCGTTGACGTGTGCGCCGCGGTGCGTGTGGCAGCCGGCCTTTTCGATCTTGTTGATGTTCTTGCCGCTCTCGACGCCGAAATAATCGGAAATGAGCACCGTGGACGCGGTCCCGAACGCGACGGTGAACGCGCCGGTCTTTTCGAAGTTCTCGGTCGTCTTGTGCTTGGACAGCATCAGGGTGATCTCACCCTCGTCGCTCTGCATGCCCCAGGCCGCGTTCATCGCGTTGGGCACGCCGTGCTCGTCATAGGTGCCGATAATGAATACGCCCTCAGGCGTGATGACCGAATGGCGGCCGTCAAATTCCGCGCTCATGGGTTATTCGTCCTCCTCGTCCAGCATCTGCGTGAGCTTGTCAAACAGGACGTCCACCAGCTTGTCGTCGTCGAGGGAGACGTAAATGTCCTCGCCCTGCTCGTCCTGCTCGATCTTCATGAAAACGACGTAGCCGTTTTCGTCGTCGGCGTTTTCTTCGTCCTCGATGGGCATGAGCGCCAGGTACAGCTCGCCTTCATGGTCCAGGGTGGTGATGTATTCAAAGCGGGTGGTCGCGCCGTCCTCGTCCGTGAGCTCGATCACATCGGGCAGCTCTTCGGCTTCCGGGGCCTCGTCGGGGCGGAGGTTTTCTTCGTCGTTCGGCATATCGGGGGTCTCCTTTCCATTTTGGTCGAGCCACGCCTGCAGGATCACAGCCGCGGCGACCTTGTCCACAGTTTGCTTGCGCGCCTCGCGGCGCATGCCGCCTTCGATCAGCGCGCGTTCGGCGCTGACGGTGGTCAGCCGCTCATCCATCCAGCGGACGGGCACGCCCTGGTCGGTCAGCACCTGCATGAAGCGCTGCACCTTCTGCGCCTGAAAGCCAAGGCTGCCGTCCATGTTACGCGGCAGGCCGCACACGATCAGATTTGCGTCGTGCGCCTGCATCAGCCGGAGGATCTCCCGGCTGTCCGGGCCCCAGCCGACGCTGTGAATGACGCACAGCGGTGTGGCGATGGTGCGGCTTTCATCGCTCAGCGCGACGCCAATGCGCGCGTCGCCGACGTCCAGACCGAGTACGCGGCTCATGGGGCTTTAAAATGGCCCTGAATGTAGAAATCAACCAGCTCTTCCAGAATTTCGTCGCGCTCCAGGCGGCAGATCAGGCTGCGCGCGTTGTTATAGCTGGTAATGTACGTCGGATCACCGGTCAGGATGAACCCCACCAGCTGCGTGACCGGGTCATAGCCCTTGGCCTGCAGCGCGCTGTACACGTGCGCGAGAATCAGGGACGCCGTTTCCTGCCCATCGGAGAACCGCGTGAATTTGGTGGTGCCGTTCAGCTCAGACATGGGCGATCATCTCCTTTCATCCATACAAAATCAGTATACAACGTTTTGCACGCTGCCGCAAGCATAAAATCGGGGTAACTGTTGAGTCGTACCTAAAAGTTAACAAAAATGTAACATAATACCAAAAAGAATCCCAAAGCTGATGTCAAATATTGAAGCATAAGTATAATGATCGCGCGGACTGCCACCTGTGCAAACAGGTGCTTATCACTATATGTCAGGTGAATGAAAGCCTGATAAACACCGACAAAAACATTCCGTAAGAAACGGAAGGCCGAAAATAAAAACAGAGAATCAGAAAGGCAGTATATCAATGAATAAGTTGAATGAGATGGAAATGGCCCTTGTGAACGCCGGATTGACCTCCCTTGGTGGTCCGGCCCATAAAAACCCCAGGTAGCGTGAATTGGATCTCCACGCGGAGTGGCAGAAGTGGGTGAAGCAGGAGAAGCAGAGGATGGAGGGCGTGGCGGACATCCGGATGCGGACCGCCGAGGATGCCCTGAAGGCTGTCATGAGAGCAAACCGGGCGGAACTGGAAATCAAAGCTGCCCAGCGCGCCACGATGGCGCTGAACTGACATTTATCAGTTCGTTCTATCATCGACTGCGCAGTGAATATCGTGTTTTTTTTCACGATACTTGGGAGAATTGTGTATAGATAGATACCCGTTTCCGGGTCAGTTTGATCCGCGCGCGTGACACGCGCGCCTGCGCAGGGTGTCATGCGCAGACCGGCGCGTAGCGGTCGCTGTTTAGCACAGAGAGCATGTACGTTTCCGGCGTCATGCTCTGGGCGACGGCCATCCGGAACACGGTGGGACTGGCACCGCTGACCATCACCGCTCCCCGGTCGTCTTTCCGCACAGGGAACTGGACATGGCGGCAGCGGACGTTCCAGTACACCAGGGCAGGCAGGCGGTAGCCGTATCGCGTATACATCGCCCGGATTTCTTCAAAGAGCGTTTCGTCCTGCTCGACGCCCATGTCGAACTCCATGTCGGAGATGATATACAGTGTCTCGGGCAGCTCCTCCTGAGGCAGATCGTGCCTGAGCGCTGTCGCCAGGATTAGCTCAAAGACGGCCCGCAGGTTCGTGTTCGCGCATTCGTTGAAGCTCATGCAATAGTCGATCCGGTCGGCGATGCTGTCGCCCTGGATCCTGACGAGCCGGGGCGTGTGGGAGAAGGTGATGAAGTGATTCCTGAAGAACCCCTGATTCCGCTCAGCAAAGTACATGCCCAGCGACAGGGCGATGGACGCCGGCCAGGGGGGGGTGCCCCAATACATGGAGCCGGAGCCGTCGATCACCGCCAGGGCGTTCCGGCAGTCTGTGTAATCAGGCAGGCTGTTCCATGTGGCGTCGAGCGTCCGTGCCATGTCCGGCTCCGGGGCCTGGCTGTTCCGGTTCGGCGCGGGAACTTCCAGCCTGGCGTGCAGATACGCCTGGACGATTTCGTAAGGGTACAGGGCATCCGCGTGCAGCGTCTGTTCTCCCGCCTGCACGGCGGTCAGAAAGTCACGGTAGCGTTTCCCGTCGTTGTACATGAACGCCTTGTGGTATTTGAACATCGCGCCGGAGGGCTGCGCGGCGTAGTCAAACGTATAGTCGCGCCGGCACAGGCGGCGCTCCAGCACGTCCAGCCGGCGCCGGAGCGCCGCCAGCGTCTTGCGGTACGTTTTTTCCGTCATCCGCAGTCCCCGGCAGACGCGTTTGGCCAGGGCCCGCGTTTCCGGGGAAGCGGTGTTGACGGAGGGCAGCCATTTGGCGAGCAGGGAGGGCGACCGCTGCGCCTGCAGCGCGGTGATGTCCTGCGCCAGCTGCCGTCGGATCAGGGCCGCGGCCTGGCGCTCGCACGGCGTATCCAGCAGGCACAGCACGTCGTCCCACCGGCCGTACTCCGGCACCAGCGCCAGGTTTTTGATCACGGCGGCGGGGCGGTTCCGCGCCAGCCATGTCAGGATCTGGCGGAACAGGTCCCGCTCGCCCAGGCCGCCCCGGATGTCCCGGACATAGAACAGTGTCCGCAGGGCCAGATTCCTGTTTTCGGCATACGCCCGGATAAACAGGCGCAGCCGGGTGGCGTCGTCCGCCCTTCGCAGCGCGCCGCAGACGGCAAAGAAGTTGAGGCAGTCGCTGCCTGCCGAGCGGTTGGTCAACGCGCCGTTTTCTGTGAAGGTTTTGTTTGATTCGTTCTCCAATGCCGACAGCATGCGCTTTCCTCCTTTGTCCGGTTTCCCTTGCGGCGGCTGTTCAGCCGAAGACTGAACAGCCGCTCACGATGCTTTTTCAGGTGGGTAACTATTCAGCTGTGTCTTATCATGAGACCATTATCTGTCCTCTGAGGCACGGAATCCCGGAGTCCGCCGATTCATTCGGCGGATGAGGCCGCAGGCCGAACCGTAGGGGGACGTATCCCGCCGCGCCCTGTGGGCGATGAAGGCGGGAGAAGTCCCAGTGAGCCACAGAGCATAGCTGGCGGCAGCCTGCTATGCGACAATGGCGAACTGAGGAGACGGGATGGAAGTGCAGAAGAGGATATGGAGAGGGGAGTACAGAGGGGGCGGCGGAGCCCGCCGCGTCCTGTGGACGATGAAGGCGGGTGGAGCCGCAATGAGGCACAGAGCGCGTAGCGCGACAATGCCGAATTGAGGAAACCCTCTGTTCAAATCCGCAGCAGCGGCATGTACGGTGCGAGGACGAAAACGCGTTAGCGATTTCTACCTTGCAGCTTTGCCGCCCGGGGGACGTATCCCGCCGCCGCCTGTGGCGGATGAAGGCGGGAGAAGTCCCAGTG
>CAMNEH010000116.1 GCA_946536315.1 uncultured Clostridia bacterium | reverse complement strand
TATGACACCGTGCGCTTCGGCCAGCTGAAGAAGGACCTGCCGGGCATCACCAACACCATGCTGACCAAGGCCCTGCGCGAGCTGGAGGAGGACGGCCTGATCAGCCGGGAGCAGTTTAACGAGATCCCGCCCCACGTGGAGTACTCCCTGACCCGGATGGGCCGGGACCTGCTGCCCGTGTTTTATGCGATCATGAACTGGGGCTTCCAGTATGAGGACAGGCTGTACCCCGGGAAAGCCGGGAAGTCCCCCAAACAGCAGAAGGAGTAGGCCTTGCACGACATCTGGAATCCCTGGCACGGCTGCCGGAAATGCAGCGAGGGCTGCGAACACTGTTATATGTACTTCCTGGACGCGCAGCGGGGGAAGGACGGCAGCGCCATCTACCGCACCGGCGCGGGCTTCCGCTATCCGCTGTCCAGGGACAGGGCCGGCGCGTACAAGGTGAAGAGCGGCGAAATGCTGCGGGTGTGCATGACGTCGGATTTCTTTCTGGAGGAAGCGGATCCGTGGCGGCCGGAGGCCTGGGACATCATCGCGCAGCGGCCCGACGTCAAGTTTTTCCTGCTGACCAAGCGCCCGGAACGCGTGCGCCGCTGCCTGCCGCCCGACTGGGGCGATGGCTGGGAAAACGTGATGCTGAACGTCACCTGCGAGAACCAGCGCCGGGCGGACGAGCGGATCCCGCTGCTGTTCAGCCTGCCCTTCCGGCACAAGGGCATCATGTGCGCCCCCTTCATCGGGCCGGTGAGCCTCCAAGAATACCTGCCCGCGGGGCAGATCGAGCAGGTATTGTGCGATGGGGAAAACTACGGCGGCGCCCGCCCCTGCCACTACGAATGGGTGAAGCGGCTGCGCGACGAGTGCGCGGCGTACAATGTCACCTTTGTGTTCTGCGGCACCGGGCGACGATTTGTGAAGGACGGCCGGACGTACCGGCTGGAGGGCGGCGTGCAGACCGAACAGGCGAGCAAATCCGGCTTGAGCTTCCAGGGGAAGCCCATCGATTTCAGGCTGACGGACAGGTGGGGCTCTCCCATTCCCGAGGATCAGCTGTACAGGCCGTATTACGGCCCCTGCTGTCAGAAATGCGGCATGCGGCTGGCCTGCAACGGGTGCAGCCGGTGCGGAAGCGCCCGTTGCACGGCCTCATTGGGATTGACGAATGACATATGATCGGATAAAATAGTAGCGGGATACTGATAGAATTTCTTCATCGTCATGCGGGTTTTGCATGAGCGTATGGATAGTTAACGACATCTGCCATAGGGATTGACTCCTACGTTACGTCATAGTGTATGATGGGCCTATCACGAGCGGGGAGGCGCTACGATGCGGACAGTCCATGAAGTGAGCCGGCTGACAGGTGTGAGTATACGCACCCTGCAGTATTATGACAAAATCGGTCTTCTGCCTCCGACAGAATATACCGGGTCAGGCTACCGGCTGTATGACGATACGGCCCTGGAGAAGCTGCAGCAAATTCTGCTGTTCCGTGAACTGGCGTTTCCTTTGAAGGAGATCAGGCGGATCATTGACAGCCCCGACTTCGACCGGGGCAAAGCGCTCGAGCAGCAAATCGCCTTGCTCACGCTGAAGAAGGCGCATATCGAAAGCCTGATTGACCTGGCCCGTGAAATAAAAGCGATGGGAGTGAATCATCAGATGGACTTCAGGGCCTTTGATACCAGCCAGATCGACGCGTATGCCGCGCAGGCGAAAGCGTCATGGGGAGAAACGCCGGCATATCAGGAATATGAAGAGAGAGCCAAGGGCAGGACGGCGACGGAAAACGCGGCACTCAGCCGGCAGATGATGGAGATATTTGCGGCGTTCGGCGCTGTCCGCCGGGAGGACCCGTCCGGTGACGCGGCGCAGACGCTGGTCAAAAAGCTGCAGGACTACATCACAGCGCATTTCTATACCTGCACGGATGAAATCCTGTACGGCCTCGGCGTGATGTATGCCGGTGGCGGGGACTTTACGGCCAGCATCGATCAGCGCGCCGGAGAAGGAACGGCCGAATTCGTGTATCAGGCGATCAGGATATATTGCAAACGGGAGAAAGACAATACGGCATTGTTCCGCGGCGGAATTGGGTGAGGGGGGCGTGAATTTGGACCAGCATGAGCGCATGACCACGGCGCCGATCAGAAAACTGACGCTGGAGCTTGGCATCCCCTCCATGCTGTCCATGGTGATCACCACGGTATACAATATGGTGGATACCTGGTTCGTATCCAGGCTGGGCACGCAGGCGACCGCCGCGGTGGGCATCAGCTTCGCGATCATGGAGCTGATCAACTCCATGGGCTATCTGTTCGGCACAGGCGGCGGCACACGCATCGGCCTGCTGCTGGGCGCGAAGGACAGGAAACGCGCGTCCGAGGTGGGCTCTACGGCGGCCGGCGCGGCGCTGGCGCTCTCCGTGCTGCTGGGCGCGGGCGGCCTGGCCTTCCTGACCCCACTCATGCGCTGGCTGGGCAGCACGCCTACCATCCAGCCCTACGCAGAGGCGTACGGGCGCTTCATCCTGCTGGGCTTTCCGGTGATGTGCCTGTCCATTGTGCTGGCGACCTTCCTGCGCTGTGAGGGGAAAAACCGCCTGTCCATGATCGGCATGGGCCTGGGCGGGGTGCTCAATATGGCGCTGGATCCGCTGTTCATCTTCGGGCTGGAGCTGGGAATCACGGGCGCGGCGCTGGCGACCTTCCTGAGCCAGACGGTGAGTCTGGCGGTGCTTCTGTATTTCTTTCTCTCGGGGAAAACGGAAACGCGCCTTGCGCCCCATGCGGTCCGGGCGGACCGCCGCCTGCTGGGCGGCATCGTCCGCGCGGGATTGCCCTCCCTCTGCCGTCATGGCGCGGGGACGCTTTCCTCCGCGTGCCTGAACATCTCGGCGGGCATGTACGGGGGAGACGCCCTGATCGCCGCGCTTTCGATCGTCTCCAAGGTCACGGCGTTCATCCTCGCCCTGCTCAAGGGCCTGTTCCAGGGCGCTCAGAGCATCTACTCGTATAATCAGGGCGCGGGCCGCGGCGACCGGATCCGCCAGGCGTATGATTTTACGCTGCGGGTCAATCAGATCACCATCTGCCTGATTGCCGCCGGCATGTACTTCGCCGCGCCGGCGGTGCTGAGCCTGTTTTCGGCGACGGATGCCGAGACCGTCGCGCTGGGCGTGACGGCCCTGCGTTTTCACACCTTTGGGCTGATCCTGATGCCGTATGGGTTCTCGGTCAATATCCTGCTGCAGGCGGTGGGCGAGTCCGGCAGGTCGACCTTCCTCGCTGCTCTCCCCCAGGGCCTGTGCTATGTGCCGCTGGTATTCCTGCTGCCGGCGCTGTCCGGCGTCCCCGGCCTCATGCTGACGCCGGGGGCCGCCTATCTGGCGACAGACCTGATCACGATCCCCTATAAAAAACGATTTGTGGATGAACGTTACCGGACGTAAAGGAGGAACGGGATGGAGAGGATCACACTGGGTGACTCCGGGCTGACGGTTTCCCGCGTATGTCTCGGCGGGCTCTCGTTCGGGCGCGTGGTGGAGGGCGGCCATGCCTGGCTGCTGGACCAGGCGGCCAGCACGGCCATGATCGCCCACGCGCTGGACATGGGGGTCAATTTCATTGACACGGCCAATAAATACGCGGAAGGCTCCAGTGAGGAATATATCGGGCAGGCGCTGAAAACGCTGGGTGTGCCGCGGGACCGGGTGGTGCTGGCAACCAAGGTGTACTTCAACGCGACGACGCCGGAGCACCTGACGCGCAGGGCGATCTTTTCGGAGATCGAGGAGTCGCTCAGGCGGCTTCAGACGGATTATATCGACCTGTACCAGATCCACCGCTTCGACTATGATACCCCCATCGAGGAGACCATGGAGGCGCTGGACCAGCTGGTGCGTTCGGGCAAGGTGCGCGCGATCGGCGCGTCCAGCATGTACGGCTACCAGTTCCATAATATGCAGCTGGCGGCGGAGCGCAATGGGTGGACGAAGTTTGCCACGATGCAGAACCATTATAACCTGCTGTACCGCGAGGACGAGCGGGAGCTGATCCCGGTCTGCCGTCAGTACGGCGTGGCGCTGATCCCCTACAGTCCGCTGGCCAGCGGGCACCTGGCGCATCCCGGGTGGGATTCGGGCACCGCCCGCAGCCGGACGGACAGGGTCGCCGCCGGCAAATATGACCGGATGATGAACGCCGACCTGCCGATCATCCGGCGCGTGGAGGAGATCGCGGCTTCCCGCGGCGTGTCCATGTCCTGCGTCGCGCTGGCCTGGCTGTATCACCGGGGCGTCGCCGCGCCGATCGTGGGCGCGACAAAAACCGCCCATTTCGACGACGCGATCCGGGCGGCGGAGATGCGGCTGACACAGGAAGAGGCCGATTCGCTCGAGGCGCTGTACCAGCCGCATCCGGTGTCGGGGGCGCTGTGATCAGGGATTGGAGAGCATGCGCCACAGCGTCGTGCGGCTGATGCCCAGCTGGCGCGCCGTTCTGGTCTGGTTTCCGTGGTTTTCGGCGAGGATCTGCCGGGCGATGCCCCGGGTGATCTCATCCATCGTCATGCCGGCGTAGGATATGCCGCTGACGGGCTCCGGCGCGTGGCGGTACACCTTGCGCTCCTGCGCGAGAAGGTCCGCGACGTCCGCGTCTGAGATATACGGCCCGTCGGTCAGGATTGTCAGCTCGTGCAGCACATGCTTGAACTGGGTATAGTTTCCCGGCCAGTTATACCGGGCCATCATTTCCAGCGCGCCCGGCTCGAAGCCGGACACCTGCTTGCCCAGCTCCATGTTCAGGTTGCCCAGGTACAGGCTCGCCAGGGCCGGGATCTCGTCCCGGCGGCTGCGCAGCGTGGGCAGATTCAGCGACAGGGGGCCCAGCTTGACGGACAGCTTGCGTGCGAAGCTGTTCAGCGTTTCCCCTTCCAGCGTGTCACAGGAGAATATCAGCCAGAGACGGCGCGACAGCCCTGTCTCCTCGATGAGGGAGATCAGGGCGTTTTGGCGTTGCTCCGGGGCGTCCTCCATATGCTGGAAGAAGATGGCCGTCCCCTCGGTGCTGAGCGGCGACTCGTGCCGCTCCAGCAGGAATTCCCAGCCGCGGTCGGTCAGGCGGGAGCTGTCGATGGTAATGAAGGGGTGGTTCTTGAGGCGGCTGCGCAGGTACAGGGCGCGGGCGATCTGCTCCTTGCCGGTGCCCTCCTCGCCGACGATCATGACGGCATGGCCAGATTCCGCGATGGGGGTCAGGCGCTGTTCCAGCTCGCCCATGGAGCCGCTCACGGTGAAAAAGCTGTTGTTGAACAGCTGCTCGCACTCCGGCGCGTCATAGGAGCGGATGCCGGAATGGGCCGTGCGCAGCGGGATCTGGGCCGGCTGATCGCGGAAGACGAAATACCGCTGGCCCTGCAGCTCGAAGCTGCTGGCGCTCACCGCGTGCATGATGCCGCCCGCGTGATGGTAAAAGAGCATCTCGCCCTTCACGGGCACGCTGGGGATCCGGCGGCGCATGACGGTCAGCAGCTCCTCGGACAGGATGTCGGAAAGCGCGAATACCTTCTCGCGCTTCGAGTTGAATACGACGCAGTGGCGGGAGTCCTGGCTGATCATGCTGCGGAGGAACAGGTTCTCATAGCGGGAACGGCGGAAGGTCGTGCCCTGGCTTTCGGCGTCCTGCAGCGCCTGGTGCAGGCTGCTTTCGCCCGACGTGATCAGGATGGCCTGCAGGCCCTCGCCGCGCGCAATGCCGTGCGTGACCATGTCGCAGATGATGGTATGGATATTCTTGGCCCGGAGCCGGTTCAGCGCCGGGATGATCTCGTCGCTGTGGTGGACCGTTTCGATCGGAATGTCAAAGCGCATCAGGTTGCACAGGGTGTGCGCTCTCGGTCACGCCGGGGAAGCCGACGATGGCCGTTTTTTCCGTATAATTCTCGGTCAGCTTGATCGTGCGGAGCACGTCGTACAGGGAAACGGGAATCTCGATGACCGGCAGGTCGACCACCGCGCGCAGCATGTTCGCCGTGCCGCCGCGGGACACGATGACGTCGTAGGCGGTCAGATCCAGCTGCCGGACGATCTCGACGCCCGCCTGCAGGTCGCCGGTGTACGCCTCCAGCTGAATGCCGGGAAAGGCCTCGGCCGCACGGAGCAGGGAGGTCGCCATGGATTCATACGGCGCGATGGCCAGAATGCGAATGGGAGCATTGTTGACATCGGGCATACGCTCATCCTCCTTTGTTCTGAGGACATTGTATCATTAATGAACAGTATGTCCGACTACAAAACAGGGAATGATGTTTCGATTTGAAACAAATCTGAAAAAATATTTTCGGATTTTTAAGCAAATGTTTCACAATTAAACAGATTGCCGAATTGGCTGAATTGTCGCCGGGATTCCGGTCTCATATAATGATACACGTAGAACGGATTCAGAGAGCCGAGGAGTGGTACCATGATCAAGCTGCTGATCATTGCCGATGATTTTACCGGCGGATTGGATACTGGTGTCCAGTTTGCCGCCAAGGGCATTCGGACCCGTGTAGTGACTGACCCGGATACGGATTACGTGTCGGCGGCGGATGGCGCGGAGGTGCTGGTGGTGGTGGCGGAAACGCGCCACATGCCGGCCTGCAGGGCCTATGACCGGGTATACCGCGTGGCGTTGGCGGGCAAACGGCTGAACGTTCCTCACGTGTATAAAAAGACCGATTCCGGCCTGCGCGGGAATATCGGCGCGGAGCTGAGCGCGGTGATGGATGCTTACGGGGAAAAGCAGATGGCCTTTCTCCCGTCCATGCCCGCCATGGGCCGGATCACCCGGAACGGTGTCCATTATGTGGACGGTCTGCCGGTGAATCAGTCCGTATTTGGGCGGGACCCGTTTGAGCCTGTGACGGAGTCAGATGTGATCAGGCTGCTCGCCCTTCAGACGCCGGTCAAGGCGCGCTCGGTCACCTGGAATTCGCTGCCGGAGGGCGGCGAGGGCTTCCTGATCGTGGACGCAGAGACGGACGAGGACCTGTGGAAGGCCGGCGAACGGCTGGCCGCCACGGACCGGCTGCGCGTGACGGCTGGCTGTGCGGGCTTCGCGTCCGTGCTCCCCGGGCTGCTGGGCCTGACGGAGGGCGAGCCGCCGCGGGTGCCCAGGCTGGATAACGGCCTGTTCATCCTGTGCGGCAGCGTAAACCCCATCACCCTGCGGCAGCTGGACTATGCGGAGCGGAACGGCTTCACCCGGCTGCACATCGCGCCTGAGCAGAAGCTGGAGGCCGGCTACTTTGACACCGAGGATGGCCTGAGGACGCTCGAAAAGTGGCGGAAGGCGATCGACACGTGTCCGTGGCTGATCCTGGACGCCAACGACGCCGGAGGGGACAACGCGGATACGGCGGCGTACGCCGCGAGGCGCGGCATGTCCACCGAGGAGCTGCGCAGCGGCATTTCCTCCGCGCTGGGCGTGATCCTGCCGGAAATGCTGAAGGCCAAAGCGGCGCGCACGCTGCTGATCACCGGGGGCGATACCCTGCTGCAGTGCATGGACCGCATGAAGGTGCATCAGATGGAGCCGCTGCTGGAAATCTTCCAGGGCGTGGTGCTGTCAAGGTTCGAGGCCATGGGTCAGGCGCGCTTTGTGATCACCAAATCCGGCGGCTTTGGAGAAGAGACCCTGATGGCCGATCTGAAGCGGCTGATCGAACAACAATACAAACATGAGGAGGAAAATGGACATGCAGTATCCCCAGCTGCCCGGGCTGACGCCCGACGGACGCCTGTATTGCAACCTGGATATGGGCACCCTTGAAGCCTTCCTGCCGACGGGCGGTTATCCGACCGCTCACGCGCCGGCGATGCTGGAGCTGCCGGACGGCGCGCTGCTCTGCTGCTGGTTCGCGGGCACCTACGAAGGCAGCGCGGACATCCGCATCATCTGCTCCCGCCTGGAAAAGGACGGGGACCGCTGGTCTGACCCCGTGGATATTTCCGGCGACCCGGAGCGCAGCGAGCAGAATCCCTCGCTGTTCGCGGGCAATGATGGCGCTGTGTGGGCGATCTATACGGCCCAGAAGGACCGGCAGGCCGGCAAGGACAACATGCAGTTCACCTCCCAGATCCGCGTGCAGAAGAGCGT
>CAMNEH010000115.1 GCA_946536315.1 uncultured Clostridia bacterium | reverse complement strand
ATATTGCAGTCCGGCTCCACCCACCAGCCGCCGGCCAGGTGCCAGCGCCCCTCCGCGATCCGCTCGCGGATCTCTTCGATCAGCTGCGGGCAGTGCTGTTCCAGCCAGACGCTGATGGCGGTGGTGCTCGCCGTGTACTCAAACTCCGGGAATTCCTTCATCCGCTCAAGGGCGGACGCAAAGGTGGCCCGGGCCGCCTGGAAGCCTTCCTGATCCCGCCACAGCCAGGCCAGGTCGATGTGTGAGTTGCCGATCATCGTGATTTTCCTGCGTTCCATTTCCGGTTGCTCCATCACTCGCTCCCCCATGCGGTGCGTCAGCCCTTAATGCCGCCCTGCGCCATGCCTTCCAGGATATACTTCTGCATGATCGCGTACATGATGATCGTCGGCGCCATGACGATCAGGGAGGCCGCCATGAATTTCTGCCATTCCACCCCGGCGGTGCCGCGGAAGGTGCGCAGGCCCAGCTGCAGGGTGTACTGCTTTTCGCTGGTCAGGTACAGCATCGGGCCGAAGTAATCGTTCCACTTGGCCTTGAACTCGAAGACGACGATCGTCGTCAGGATCGGCTTGGACAGCGGCAGGATGATGCGGGTAAAGATCTGCATTTCGTTGGCGCCCTCCAGCTTGGCCGCCTCGTTATAGCTCATGGGAATGCTCATGAAGCTCTGCCGGAGCAGGAAGGTATAGTACGCGCCTGCGGTGAAGGCCGGAACGATCAGAGGCAGGTAGGTGCCGACCCACCCGAGGTTGGAAAACAGCACGTAGGTGGGGACCAGTGTGACCATGCCGGGGATCATCATGGTGCCCAGAGCGCACAAAAACACCAGCTCCCGCCCGCGAAATTTGATCTTCGCGAAGCCGTACGCCGCCAGGGAGTTGCCGACCAGCGAACCGATGGTGCCCAGGACGGTGATAAACACGGTATTTTTCAGATAGGTGCCGAAGGGGGCGGAATTCCATGCCTTGACAAAGTTGTCCCACGCCCAGGCCTTGGGGATCAGGGAGCTGTTGACCATGACCTCGGCGTCGCTCTTCAGCGCGGTGGACAGCATCCAGGCCAATGGGAACAGCACGACTACGCTGCCCAGCAGGAGCAGCAGGGAGGCGACCACCCTGATGATGCTCAGGTTGCGGAAGTGGGAGGCGGAACCCCCTTTTTTGCGGGACGCGGCTTCGATGCTGCTCATTTATCCGTACCTCCTTCATAGTACACCCAGCGGTTGCTGGCGGTCTGCTGGATGATGGTGAACACCATGATCACCGCAAACAGCACCCACGCCATGGCGCTCGCCTTGCCCATGGACTGCTCGCTGAAGGCGGTATTGAACAGATACAGGTTGTAGAACATCAGCGATTTGCCGGGGCCGCCGTCCTGCGCGAGGATATAGGCCGAATCATAGATCTGGAACGCGCCGGAAAACCCGGTGACCATCACAAAGAACAACGTCGGGGAGATCATCGGCAGCGTGATGTGCCAGAATTTGCGGAAACCGACCGCGCCGTCCAGTTCGCCGGCCTCATACAGGTCCACCGGCACATTCTGCAGCGCGGCCAGGAGCAGTATCATCGTCCCGCCGACCGACCAGCAGCGCATGATGATCAGCGCCGGCTTGGTCCATTTGGCGTCCAGCAGCCACGCCGGCCCCTTGATGCCGAAGACAGCGAGGAAGTTGTTGAGCAGGCCGTTGGTCGGAGACAGGATCCACTGCCACAGCAGGAAGACCGCGACGCCGGACAGCACGTTGGGCAGATAGTAGACCGTGCGGAAGAAGCCCATCATCGGTCCGCGGGTGTTCATCAGCAGCGCCAGCAGCAGCGCGAGGATGATGACCAGCGGGACGGAGATGAACACGTAGTAAAACGTATTGCCCATGGACAGCCAGAAGACGTCGTCATTGACGAAAAGGTTCGTGAAATTGCGCACCCCGTACCACTTCTGGACCGCGGTGATATTGTAATAGGTGAAGGACGCGAACGCGGACGAGATCAGCGGGTAGGCCGTGAACACCGCAAAGCCGATGACGAAGGGCGAAATGAACGCCCAGCCCTTCAGGTTTTCGCGCTTCTCGCTGCGGCTCATGGGCATGTAGGTCAGGTCCGCCTTCATGCGCGCCCGGTTGTTGACCACGAACAGGATGATCTGCCCCACGGCCAGGACGCCCAGCACGGCCGCGCCGGCGGGCACATGATAGGTCACCTGCGGCGCCAGCTCGGCGGCCCTGCTCATGGCGCTGCCTGCGGCCCACACGGACCCGCAGGCGGCCAGCAGGTTGGCAAGCGCGCCGCCCAGCAGGATGCCGTCGCCGATCTTCAGCTGCCGGAACTTCCCGGCCGACGCCGCGAGCCCCGCGCCGATCACCTGGACCGCGTACCCGACCAGCGGCACAAAGCAGCAGAAAATCATCATCGCATGATAGGCGAACAGCGGCCGCACGCCCGGCGCGGCCCTGGAGAACAGCTGATCATATTCCATGGACCGGGTCAGCGTGTCATGATAGGTCCAGTCCGGCGTCAGGTCAAAAAAACGGCCGATGTTGAGGGAAGGCACCCACAAGAGCGCGAACCCGATCAGGGGAAGTGCCCACATCAGCCATCTGAGGGGGCGCTTCTTTTGTTCCTGCATCATACGTCATTCCTTTCCGTCACAGGATGGAGTCATCGGTTCGGATCGATCAGGCTTGTCGATCAAAAAACGCCTGAAAAAGCAAAATGATTGACTATATTAAAGCAGATACAGAGGTGATTGTCAATAGAAATTTTCATTCTATTTCAAGTTCTTTCAGTTTTTTCAAAATTCAAATGGCGTATCAGACCAATACACCCGAGTTGATGCGCCGTTATGGAAAAATTCTGTCAATTACGGGATGTGTCTCCCCTGCCGTTCCCACCTGGCCCAGCTCTGGCGGACGATTTCCAGATCCTCATCGGTGATCGCCTCGGGGCTGTTATCCATATGCCACAGGTAGTACAGGCTCGGCACGCCCAGGTCGGGCTGGATCCGGACATAATCCAGCCAGGACTGCTTATCCGGCATCGGCCAGTTGTCCGTATCGATCAGCCGATCGGGCACGGCGGCCCGCGCGACCTTCGCCCGGTGGAGCATCTGTGGGTTGACCGGCCGCCCGGTATTGACGTCGTTCAGGCGGATCATATCGAACTGATCGGCCAGGTACGGGTGCGGGCAGTGGCACATGATCAGCGCGTCGGGCTTGCAGGCCTTCGCCGGTTCAGCCACCATCGTCAGGTAATCCCGCATCAGCTCAAGGCCCCACGACGCCCCGTACCTCCTGCAGCCGGCGCAGGCCGGGATCCGGGCGGTGAAGTCGATCTTGAAGCCGTCGGCGTCCAGGCCGTCCGCGCCCAGCATGTGCTGACAGGCGTCAGCAAACAGCCGCCGGTATTCGGGATTCGTCGGATCGATGGCGATGGGGCGGTCCTTCCAGTCGCGGACGCAGAGCCGCGTGTCCACGCCCTCCGGGTCCCACGCCTTCAGCCACAGCAGCACCTTCCGCCCGCGCTCATGCATGCGCCGGATGAAGCCCTTCATGTCTGGCCATTTGTCCGTGTCCACCGTATTCAGCCCGTAGGCGGCCTGCCATTTGTCGTCGATGACGATCGTTCCGGGATCGATACGCTTCTCATCCAGGGAGGCGGTGAAGCGCTCATAAAACGCCTGTCTGGACAGTGCCGGCGCCGGTTCCTTGTATTCCGCGCTCATGGCGCTCTGCGCGCCCCAGCCGCAGAATATCGGCCGCGTCCACCAGGCGGCGGGCGCGGGCCGCCCGCGGTCCGGCAACCGTTCCAGCCTGGAAAAATCGCCCAGCAGCCCGTACTCGTCCTGGCCGAAGATCATCTGGACCTCGGGGAGCGCATAGGCCCCGTCCACCGCCGTTTCCCCGTCGTAGCGAAGGATGAGCCCCTGGCCCGTCCCGCCGCCGATATATTCGTATTCGCTGAACGTATGGCGTCCCGGCGCGGCCGTCACGCCGAGGGTCACGCAGGTATTGCCCTTTCTGAGCACGAAGCAGAAGGGCGGCGGCGTAAAGAACCAGTGATCCCGTCCGGGGATCGGCACGCCGCCCATGTCGATCAGCGCCCGTTCGCCGGGGGGATTGAAGTAGCGCTCCCGGCCGTCCGGTTCAGGGTCAAACACGGTATCCACGTCAAAGAACGAATAAAACCGGCTGGTGCTGTGCCGCTGGTTGGCCCCGGTATAATAGCCGCTCAGCAGCTCCACATCCGTCAGCCGGCCCTTTCCCTCGACGGACATACCGTAGGTCAGGCTGTTTTCGCGGCAGGTGAGCGTGACGGTTTTTCGGTCCCAGATCAGCGAATCCGCCTCCGCCGTCAGCACGACGCCGTCCGCCCTCCGCTCAGCGCGCCATTCCCCCAGCGCCGCGGTGACATCGATGCCGTTCAGGCTGTGGGCTGAAGATACCAGAAACAGCTTCATCAGCCGTGCGCCGTCCGGCAGCGAAATGCGGACCGACGGCCGCCGTTCGTCCATGACCAGGGTATACGCCGCCGCCTCAATGCGCAGCGCCGGCGTTTGTGTATATTTCATCCTGATGCCCTCCATCTCATATTGAACAATGTGTTATGGTGCTGCGCTGTCACGCCTCATCGTGTCTCAGTTCTTCCGCCGCCCTGCACAGGAACGCTTCGCTGCCGAAGCTGCCGGATTTCAGCACCAGCCTGAACAGCGTCCCGTCTCCGGCGCGGGCGGTCATCAGCGGCACGCCCGCCTCGATTTCCTGCCCGATCCGCATGGCGCGGACGCCCAGACCGCGGCTGACCGCGTCCGACGTCTCCCCGCCCGCCACCGCGTAGCGGCGCTGCCCGGTCTCCGTATACAGGATGCGGGCGGCCATCTCAAACGCCAGGCTGATCGCGCGGCCGGCGCCGATGTCATCCAGTCCGAGCTCGGCGGACCGCCGCCGCACCCCGTCCGTCGCGCTGGACGCCCTGAGCAGCACGTCCTGCCCGCCTTCCAGGCAGCGCCTGGCCTGGTCGCAGGCGCGGCGCACCTCCTGCTCCCGGGCGTCCGCTTCGAGCAGACGGACCGCATCCATCTCACAGCGGCAGACGCCCTCGCGTTCCAGCGCCGCGGCCTGCGCGGCCGTCTGCGGCGTCAGGCTCCCCGCCATGATCACGACAGCCCGGCCGCCGCCCACCTTGTCCCGGCAGACGCAGGGCGCGCCTGCCTGGCCCCAGGCCGCCGGCAGCTCCTCCCAGATGGCGCTGCTGCCACAGATGCAGGGCTCATCGGCGATCAGGCCCGCGATCCGCCGGAGGTCCGTCTGGTCGCGCGCGTCGAAAATGACGTAAGCCGACGTCCGTTTGAGCGTGTCGAGGCGCGCCCTCTGCCGATCTGGCGGCTCATCCAGCCACGCGGCGGCAAACCCGCCGCAGGCGCGTTCGGACTGCCTGGCGATCAGCCGGTCCAAACGGGAATCGTGAATCGGCGTGACCGGGTCGTGCGCGAAGTGCGTTTCGCTGATGGGCACCCCGTTCAGGAAATGCACGCCGTTCAGCGTGGTCCGCCCGTTTCTGGGAAACGCGGCGATGACCATGGCGCTGGCCGCGCCCGTCACGTCCTGCACCGCGTCCAGGGCCGCGCCGATGTTGCCCCTGAACACGCTGCACGTCTTGGCGCCGATCACGCCGCAGCCCTGCGCCTTCAGGAAGCGCGCGGCCTGCCGGGTCTTCTCCGCCGCCGTTTGGGCGTCGTCCAGCCTGGACGCGGTATTGATGATCAGCGCGTCCGCGCCGTCAAAGTCCCCGGGCGTGGGATCATCCGCCTGCGATACCACCGTCGTGACAAAGCCGTTTTTCGCCAGCATCACGCCGACGTCATTGCTGCCGGTGATGTCGTCCGCGACGATGCCGATCTTCCTTCTGTTCATGCCGGAGCCCCCGCTCATTCCAGGCCAAACAGGCCCCGCAGGGCCGCCACGCCGCTTTCGGGGCTGGTCAGGTACCGGTCCCTTTCCCCGGCGCGCAGGCGCTCCAGCGCGTCCGCCATCGAGGCCTGGGCCAGGACCACCGTCTCATGACCGGACGCCGCCTCCTCCAGGCGGGAGGCGATCAGGTCCAGGTAAGCGGTCCGGTCGCCGCTGGCCAGCAGCTCCCCCGCGCCGTCGATCAGCAAAGGGTCGACCGGACTGTTTCCGGCGTAGCGCCTGATCAGGCGGGTCGTCGGCTCCAGGGTCGAGCGGACAGTAGCGCAGACGACGATGCGCCCGCCGCGCTTCGCCGCTTCGCGCGCCATCGGCTCGTCAATTCTGACCAGCGGCATCGGGTAAATCGCCCGCGCCTCCTCCAGCAGCTCGCCCACGGAGGAGCAGGCCGACAGGATCGCGTCCGGCCGGTTGGCCGCGGCGACGCCCAGCAGCGCCTGATACCTGAAACGGCAGGAGGGGCTGACGCCGCCCTCCGCGTTGATCTGCCACAGGATGCTGTCATCCAGATAGTGATTGACCATGACGCCGGGTAGCAGGCGCGCGCAGAGGCGCCCCATGCCCTGAATCGTCGCGGGCGTCGTATGGATGATGGCCAGCCGGGAGTGGTTCATATGTTCTTCCGTCCTTTCATGATAGTTTGACTGTCTTTTCTATTCGCCTTCTATCTGAAATTACCTTCACCAATTTGCATTATTTTTCATAAAAACATGCTAAACATGAAATATTATAACTTTTTTTGATTTTTTTTGCCATTTTCTGTTGACAACCTGGCTTTTTCTGTTTTATTATAATGATAAGGTCGCTGCGTCGGACTTCCGCCGCGCGCAGTTCCATGAATGAAACGAGAGGATATGATGCCTGATGAAACGCGCAGAGGTACTCGAACAATTGGAACTCGCCTGCAGAAACGGCTATGCTTTAGGGAGCTTCTCGCCGCGCAATACGGTGCTGATCAGCGCGATTGTCCGCGCCGCGCAGGCACAGAAAAGTCCCGTCATCGTCCAGATGTCCTCCAACGAGATGCGCTGGTTTGAACTGTCCGCAAAGGAATTTGCCGACGCCTTTCGGCAGCGGGCGGGGGATGCCGGCGTCCCGGTCATCCTGCACCTGGATCACACCTATGATTTTGACGTGATCGAGCACGCGGTGGAAGCCGGGTTCGATTCCGTGATGATCGACGGCAGCAAGCTCCCCTTCGAAGAGAACATTGCCCTTACCCGCCAGGTCGTGGATTACGCCCACAGCCGGGATGTGGCCGTGGAGGGCGAGCTGGGCAACATCGGCGGCGCGGACCAGCTGGAAACCGGCGGAGACACGTCCCTGTATACAGTCCCGGAACAGGCGCTGGAATTTGTGGAGCGGACCCGGGTGGACACATTAGCGGTCAGCGTCGGCACGGCGCACGGGGTCTACCCCACCGCCAATCCCCACATCGATTTTGAACGGCTGTCCCAGATCCGCGATCTGCTGCCCGATACCCCGCTGGTGCTGCACGGCGGATCCGGCCTGCCGATGGAAACCGTGCGGCGCGCCATCCGCCTGGACGGCCGGGGCGGCATCAGCAAGCTGAACATCGCCACCGACCTGGAGCTGATCTTCCAGCGGGTCCTGGGCGTGCAGCGCATGCCCAATGCAGAAGTCGTCCGGCTGCCCGCCGACGCGCTCGAGCGTGCCATTGAGGAGGTGCAGGCCTTCGTGGAGGACCGGATGCGCAGCTTCCTCTTTTCTTCCGGAAAAGCCGCCATCTGATCGCGCTTTCTTCGTCTCCCGTTCCGTTATCGTCACAAACACATGGCCGCCGGCTCATCTCAGCCGGCGGCCATGTGTTCTGTATCAGTCCGCTGTTTCCTCTTCCCCTGCGACGATGATGTTGTCCAGGTCCTCCAGGCCGTTCAGCTCCCGGTCCGTGATCACGGGATGCTCGTCCACATCCGCCACCTTGCACATGGCGACGGCGCCGAGCTTGCTGCTTTCCACCAGGAAATAGGTGATCGCGGAATTGCGGATCGCCAGGTGCTTGATCGACTGTTCCCGGGGGTCGTGATTGGTCAGGCCGGCGACGCGGTCGATGCCGTTCGCGCCAAGGAAGCACTTGCTGAAGCGCAGGTCTTTCAGGTTCTTTTCCGCCATGGGACCAATGCAGGACGATGTGCTGCGCTTGATCTGGCCGCCGATCATGATGCAGGGGATATCCTTTTCCAGGA
>CAMNEH010000114.1 GCA_946536315.1 uncultured Clostridia bacterium | reverse complement strand
GGTCTGGAAGATGTGCAGGTTCAGCGTGGAGAACAGGGTCAGCTGATTCTCCGCCACGCCCGCGTCCAGCTTGGGCTGCGCCCAGTTGAGATATTCCTGGATTTCGCCCTTCAGGGCCTGCAGCGTGGGCAGGTATTCCGCGTGCACGCCGTGCTTGCTGAGCTCGGCCGCGTCGCCCGCGACAAACTCGTTGGTCTTGTAGTATTCCTCATCAAAGGGCTCTTCGCTCCAGTTGAGGATCATCTTGAGCTCGTTGATGCAGCCCTGGACGGACTTGACCTTGTTATAGGTCTCGCCGTTGAACGCGTACACGCCGGTGGTGGCGTCCGGATCCGCGGGATCCCAGACCAGGTACGGCATCACGCTCTGATACTGACCGCCGGAAACGAGGGTGTTGCCGCCCACCTCGGCGTTCTTTTCGATGATCAGCACGGTATTGCCGTCCTGCGCCGCCTGCGCCGCCGCCGCGATGCCCGCGCCGCCGGCGCCGACGATCACGACGTCATAAGTCACGTCGATCGCTTCCTGCGCCTCGTGCTGAACCTTCGCCGCCTGGAACGCCGCCAGGTTGGTGCAGCCCGCCTGCTGCGCGGCGTCGTTGACCGCGTTGCGCAGCGCGCGGCTGGAGAAGGTCGCGCCGGAGATGCCGTCCACACCGGAGCCGTTCGCCGCGATCATGTCCGCGATCATCGGCGCGAACGCGATGTCGCCGACATAAGGGGTTTCGGTCGAGCTGACGACCTCGACGCCGGTCAGCGCGGAATCAGAGAAGGTGACCGCGAAGGTGCTCGGGCCGTTGTAGCCGTCTGCCGTCGCCTCATACCGGCCCGCCGTGAAGGCGAGCGCGGCTTCCTCCGCCGGTTCGGCGTTGATGGAGGCATAGGCCGCGTTGATGCCTTCCACGATCGCCGTCTTGGTAGAAGTCGCGCCGGTGAGCGCGTCCACACCCTCCACCGTCAGCGGCACCTGCGCGCCGATGAAGCCCTTGAGCTCGTCCGGATCCAGCGCGCGCGCGCCGAAGCCGGGGGTCTCCAGGAAGCCGTCCTCGTCGATGCGGAGCGTGTCCACCTTGCCGTCCTCGGTAAAGGTGACGATCACCTTCACGGGGCCGCCAAAGCCCTGCGCGCTGCCCGTGTATTCCGTGGCGTCCGCGGCGGCGATCGCCGTCACGCCAAACGCCATGGTCAGCGCCAGCAGCAGTGAGAGAAGCTTTTTCATGAAAAAAGACCTCCTTCAATCATTGATCAGCGTATAGCAATACGCTATATATAGGGAACAAAGCTATCGTAAACGAAAACACCCGTTCCTGTCAATAGACGGGATGGGCGTTTTGTTTTTTTAATGTTTTTGTAACAAAATGAACAATCCGGGGCTGAGCATGATCCGGCAGCGTCATTCCGTATCGTCTGCGCAGACCGCGTCCACGGCCTCCCTGGCAGTGTCCCAGTCATAGCCGCGGCGCACCAGCGCCTGCGCTGCCCTGCGGTGGACATCCGGGTCCGACAGGTCCTTACGCGCCAGCAGCTTCTCCGCCTGACGCACAGCGGCGTCCAGCTCCGTCTGCGGGTCGATGGCGGCGACCGCCTCGCGGGCGGTCTCCTCCCCCACGCCCTTGCGGCGCAGCTCACCGTAGAGGCGGCGGCTGCCGTAGCGCTGGCCGCGGCGCTCGACGTACTGCCCGGCAAAGCGCTCGTCGTTCACGTAGCCCGCCTGGGTCAGCGTCTGCATGACCCTCGCGACCGCTGTTTCCGGATAGCCGCTGTGCCGGAGGCGGTCCGCCGTCTCACGCTCCGTGGCGTCCCGGGCGCTCAGCAGGGTGGCCGCGCGTTCCAGCGCGAACGCGTAGGCCTGACTTTCCCAGGCGGCGCGCCAGCGCTCAACATCGATGGGGTCGCCCGGACGCACCTTGAACAGCTGAAACAGCGGCGGCGGCACGGACACCGCCGTTCCGTCGTCAAACGTGACGCGCACGCACCCAGGCAGGCGCCTGACCTCGGTCACGGACGCCATCCGAACACCTCCCTCGCCACGTCCCGGTTCAGCGCGGTGATGACGCCCTCGCGCTGCTCGGAGGCCGCGGACGTCAGCAGTGCAAAGCCCTGAAGGCCGTCCCCCGGCGCTTCCCTGAAAAACAGGCCGTGCACCCCGCCATACGCCAGTCCCTGGTGGCCGAAGAGCGGCATGCCCAAAGCCGGATCCCGGTAAATAAAGCAGCCGAGTCCCTCCTCGAGATACCGGTCGCGCCGGCCGAAGGCGGAAAGCGGCGTGCGCATCGGCGCGCAGTCCGGATCCTGCATTGACAGCGCCGCGATGTCCAGCAGCCCCTGAGCGGTGACACAGAGCCCGCCGTGCGCGATCAGATAATCCTGCTGCGCGTCCATGGGCGGCACCGGCTGCGCCCGGCGCGCCTCTGCGTCGTAATTCGGGGCCTTCGACGGCGGCAGGACGCGCCAGGCGTCCGCCAGCACGCCGCGCACCCGCTGCGGACGGAACGTGGCGCTGACGCCAGCAGGCGCAAAAACCGCCTCCGTCATCAGCTCATCGAAGGGGCGGCCCGTCGCCGCCTCGAGCACCGCGCCGACCATGCCCGCGCCGAGATTGCTGTATTCAAACCCCTCGTCCGGCAGGTGGCCGGTATATACGTCCTGCGCGAGCAGATCGCTGAGCGGCGTCGGATGCGTCAGCGCGTGCTGATAGGCGACGCTGTCCCTGAAGCCCGCCCGGTGCGACAGCAGCTGGCGCAGCGTGATGCGCCGGTCCCCCGCGCCGGGATGGCGGACAGAAAAGCCGAGCGGCGTCGAAATGTCCGCATCCAGATCGACAGCGCCGGCTGCCGCCAGGCGGAGCGTCCCCACCGTTGTCACAAACTTGGAAATCGAGGCCGCGCGGAAGTACGTATCCGGCGTAGCGGGCGTCCGGTCTTTCAGGCGCGCCAAGCCGAAAGCGGCCACAGCCGTCCGGCCCCGGGCGTCCCGCAGCGCCATCGCGCCGCCCTGTACCCGCTCCCGGCACAGCACGCCCATCAGGCGCGCCTGCAGCGCCGGATCAGGCTCAAAGCCGGCCCAGCGCGTCCAGCGCAGGGCCGGCCTCGGCACCCCCTTGATCAATACGCGGTACAGTGTGGCGTTCATTGGTCTTTCCCCCGTTTCCGCCCGTAGCGGACCACAAAATACAGGCCCCCCGCGATCACCAGCAGCGCGCTCAGCGCCTGGGATACGCGGATGCCGGTCGAGCCCCAGTAGAGGCTGTCGCTGCGCAGGCCCTCGATCAGGAAGCGCGGAATGCCGTACACGATCATGTACAGCGGCAGGCCATCCCCCGTTTTCCAGCGCCTGCGCGTGAAGTACAGGATCAGGAAGCCGATGAAGTCCGCGGCGGATTCATAGAAAAAGGTGGCCTGATACCAGACGTTGTCCACATTGACCGCGTAGGGAAAAAACTGCAGGGCCGCCTCCGTGACCAGCCGCCCGTACGCCTCGCCGTTAAAAAAGTTGCCCCAGCGCCCGATGGCCTGCGCCAGCAGCACATAGGGAATAATCAGGTCCGTCAGGGCCCACAGGCGCAGCCGCTTGATCTTAGCCAGCACGATCAGGCCGAGCAGGCCGCCGATCAGCCCGCCGTAAATGGCAAGCCCGCCCTCCCAGACATAGAGGACGGACAGTGGATGCGCCGCATACAGCTCCCAGCGGAAAAGGACATAATAGATCCGCGCGCCGATCAGCCCGCAGGGCACGACGCACAGCGCCACATCCAGCGCCGTTCCCTGCGGAAGGCCGAGCCGATTTTCATCGCGCGAAGCGAGAACCACGGCAGCCAGGATCGCGAGCGCGATCAGCAGGCCATAGACAGATACCACGCCGAACAGACGCACAGCTCACTCCTCGCGGACGACGAAGCTGTTATACCCCAGGTAATCCCACAGCGCGTCGCGGTTCGCCGGGAAGTCGATCTCCTCGCAGGAGCCGCTGGAGTAGCTGATCGTCCTGTGCGTCCCGTCTACCGGGATGCGGAACTGGTCGATCTGGGCGTCCTTGAGGCCGAAGGCGACGTCCGCCGCTTCCAGCAGGTCCAGCGCGGACATGTCCGTGACCAGGACGTTATTGACGATGACGTCCAGCAGCTCCATGCACTGGTCATAGGTGATGGTCGTCAGGGCGTTTTTCAGTGAAACCAGCACGTTGCGCGCGCGGGTAGTACGGCGGTAATCGTATTTTTCGCCGTTGATGGCCGATACGGATTTCCGGCAGCGCATGTAGATCACCGCCGCGTGCGGGCTGAGCATATAGGTGCCCGCGCCGCGGAGCGTGGGCGTCGCCCAGCTGGCGTTGTAGGCGGTCTTCCCCCGCAGGTATTCGGCTTCGCCCTTGGTCAGCTCCAGCTCCACGCGCCCGATGCCGTTTTCGTCCTTGACGCCCGCGGCGTCAATGATGTTGCGGACCATGGACCAGTTGACGACCAGGTAATGGTCGATCCTGACGCCGAAGTGGCTGCCGTAAATGTCGATCAGCTTCTCGACGGCCTCCTGATTATTGCCGTTATTGGGCACAAATCGGCTGAGGCGGCTGAACTTCCCGTCCGGCTTCTGGATCAGCAGGTCGCGCACGAACGAGGTCAGCACGACCCTGTTCAGGAAGGTGTCCACCGTCACCAGGATCATGCCGTCCGTATTGCCCAGCGCCTTCGGCGTGGAGATATTCTGCACGGCGGTCGTGATTTCGTCAATATACGCCGCGTAGGCGAGGTCCTCGATCACCTCGCCCTGCTCCGGGTCTTCCGTTTCCTCGTCGTCCCCGATCACGCCGCCCTGCGCGGCGTCCTCCTGGTTGCCCCAGGAATCGACGCACAGGAGCAGATAGTGCGTAATGCCGGGCGGCGAGTCCGGGATCTCCTCGATCGCGAGCTGCGGGATATCCTTGGGCACATCCGCCGCGGCCGACACGCAGGTCAGCACCAGAAGCGCTGACAGCATCAGCGCAAGCGCGCGTTTGAAAGCCATAGTGTTCTCCTTTCAGGGGGATTCGGGCGCTTCGGCCGGCATTTTATCCAGCTGGACGCCGGTCTCGCCAAAGATCTCGTGCGTGAACTCATCCGGATAGCCCTGCTCATACACCACGCGGCGGATGCCCGCGTTCACGATCATCTTTGCACAGACCGAACACGGCTGATGGGTGCAGTAAAGCGTCGCGCCTTCGATACAGATGCCCAGCTTGGCCGCCTGGATGATCGCGTTCTGTTCCGCATGGATGGCGTAGCACACCTCCGCGCGGGTCCCGGAGGGAATATTCAGCCGGCGGCGCAGGCAATAGCCGCGTTCCTTACAGGTTTTCATGCCCTGCGGCGCGCCGTTGTATCCGGTGGTCATGATGCGCTTGTCGCGCACGATGACCGCGCCGATCGCGCGGCCCGGCGCAAAGCAGCTGGTCCACCCGGCGATCATGTGCGCCATGTCCATAAACCGGCGGTCCCATTTGTCAAAAGACATACGCATTCTCCTTCGCGTCCTCCAGGAAGGCGTACAGCAGGCGCATGCCGGCCCGCGCCGCGCGTTCGGCGTTCACGGCGTATTCCTGCCCGTTGCCCAGCAGCGTGTCGGATACGGCGCGACAGGCAGCGTACGGCACCCCGGCGGTCATAGCGACCTGCGCGATCGCGCCGCCCTCCATGTCGCAGGCGGCTGCGCCGAACACGCCGGCCAGGCGGCGCTTGTCCTCCAGGCGCTCGATGAACTGGTCGCCGGTCGCGATCGCGCCGGTGACCGCCTTCATACCCAGACGCGCCGCCGAACGGAGCAGCGCCTGCCGCGCTTCGGCGCTGACCGGCATATGCACCACGTTCGGCCCGGAGACGAGCCCGGGCGGATCGCCGATGGGCGTCGTATCGATATCGTGCTCCACCGCGCTGTCCGCGATGACGATATCCGCGATATCCAGGTCCTCCCTGAGCGCGCCGGCGACCCCGATATTCAGCACCAGGTCCGGGTGATACCGGTCGATCATCACCGCGGCGCAGAGCGCGGCGAATACCTTGCCAATGCCACACTTCGCCGCGACCACACGGACGCCGCACAGCTCCCCGCAGGTGTACCGGATGCCGCAGAACGTCTGCGTTTCGGGGCGTTCGAGCGAAGCGACGATGTCGTCGATTTCCTTGGCCATCGCGCCAATCAGTCCTATCAGCATGAACCCTCCTGTCTGGTCAGGTCCTGGACCCAGCGGTATTTTCTGAGGCGAACCATCACCCATGGGATTTTGCCCACCTCATCCAGGCAGGTGCAGGCATATACCGCGAGCACCGGCCAGTGAAACACAAACGCGCCGAGCAGCGCCAGCGGAATCGCGATCCCCCACATGCTCACGGCCAGGCTGTACATATCGAACAGCGTATCGCCGCCCCCGTCCAGCACGCCGTTGATGGTGACCGTATTCACACACCGCCCGATCATGTACACGCCCATGATCAGCATCATCCCCGTCAGGTAGCCGCGCGCCTCGTCGGTCAGGCGCACCATGCGCACCGTCAGCGGGGTCAGCGCCCAGACCACCAGCATGGACCCGATGCCGATCTGCCAGGACAGATTTTTCAGCTTGATGCCGTACCGCTTGCCCTGCTCGAGACGGCCGGCGCCGAGCTCGTTGCCAACCATAATGGCCGCCGCGCTGCCGATACCGTTGCAGATGCAGCAGATCAGGTCCCGGATCACCGCCGCGACGGAATTCGCCGCCGCTGCGTCGCTGCCCATGTGCCCGATGATCGCCGTATAGGACGTAAAGCCGACGCCCCAGAGCAGCGAGCCACCCAGAAGCGGCAGGCACTGCCGGCGGAAATCGCCGCGAAGCCACCGTTCCGTGCTGAACATGCGCGGCCAGTCGGGCTGGATGCCCCTGATCGCGGCGTTCACCCCGAAGCAGAGGCCCAGCTGAATCAGCCTGGCCAGCGTGGTTGCCAGCGCGGCGCCGCGCGCCTCCATCCTCGGCAATCCGAACAGTCCGAAGATCAGCACCGCGTTCAGCCCAATGTTCAGCACCACGGCCGACGAGCTGATCAGCGCGCTGGGCGTCACGTGATCCGTCACCTTCATGATCGTCAGGTACGGCTCGGAAATGCCGGTCAGCAGGTACGACCATCCGGCAATGCGCAGGTAATCCGCGCCGATGCGCACGAGCTCATCGTCGTGCGTGAACACGCGCATGAGCGGCTCCGGCGCCAGCTCGCAGGCCACGAAGAAGAGCAGCGACACCATACCGCTGAAGCGCAGCGTCAAATTGAACAGCGCGCGGATGGTCTGCCGGTCGCCCTTGCCGAAATACTGCGCGCCGAGGATGCCGCCCGCGCCGGAGATGGCGCCGAGAAACATGTTCTGCACAAACTGGATCTGCGTCGCCAGGGACACCGCCGTCATCTGCTCCTGCGCCACCTGGCCCAGCATCAGCGCGTCGCCGGCCGCGACCAGAGCGAGCATCAGGCTCTGCAGGGCGATGGGCTCCGCCAGGTGCGTCAGTCGGCGGTAAAACGCGTCGTTGTCAATATGTGTCGATCCCATACCTCAGCTGAGACTGCCCATCAGGTCGTCCATGCCGTACAGCCCGGGGGCCTGGCTCAGCAGGTACCTGGCCGCGCGCAGCGCGCCGTTGGCAAAGATGCTCCGGCTCTGCGCGCTGTGCGTGATGCTGATGACCTCGTTATCCAGCATAAAATCCACCTCATGCTCGCCGCTGACCGTGCCGCCGCGCACCGAATGCACGCCGATCTCGCCGGCGCGGCGCTTGGTATCCAGCCCCTGACGGCCGTACACGACGCGCGTATCGGGCGCTGTGAGGACGCTCAGCAGCGCCTTGGCCGTGCCGCTGGGACTGTCCTCCTTCTGGCGGTGGTGCTTTTCAATGATTTCCACGTCCGCCTGCGGCATCAGCAGGCTCGCCTCCCGGATCAGCTTCTTGAGCACATAGACGCCTACGGACATGTTTGCGCTGACAAAGATGGGCAGCGTCTTCGCCGCGTCGGCGATCATGCGCTCCTCCTGCTCGCCGTAGCCGGTGCTGGCCAGCACGCAGGGCAGGCCGCGCGGCAGCGCGTATTCCAGCAGCCCCGGGAGCGCCGCCGGCCTGGAAAAATCGATGATGATATCCGCCTTCTCACGGATGAAGGGCGTGAAGCTAGCATACAGCGGAAACGCCGCGTCCCCCGCGGTATAAAAGTCGATGCCCGCGGCGATCTCAAACCCGTGTTCGGTGGCGCAGCGCGCCACCTCGCGGCCCATGTGTCCCATCGCGCCGCACAGTAAAATGCTGTTCATCCTATCATCTCCATACGTCTCAGTTCCCGCAGCAGCGGCGCCTGCTCCGACGCATCCAGGGGCACCAGCGGCAGGCGGAGCTCACCGCCGCACAGGCCCATCGCCGCCATGGCGGCCTTCACCGGCATGGGGCTGACCTGCCTGAAGAGCAGACGGATCAGCGGCAGATAGCGCAGCTGCAGC
>CAMNEH010000113.1 GCA_946536315.1 uncultured Clostridia bacterium | reverse complement strand
GGCCTCATCCGCCGAATGAATCGGCGGACGCTGGGATTCCGTGCTGAAAAGAACCAATGCGGATTCCACTACACAACACGATTGAAAGGCAATGATGACTACTTGTTTGTATGACAGTGACGCGTACCTCAGTCGCTTTACGGCGCGGGTGGTGAGCGTCGCGCAGGACGCGGACCAATGGGACATTGTGCTGGACCGGACCGCGTTTTTCCCCGAGCAGGGCGGACAGACCGCGGACACCGGCACGCTGGACGGGCGCGTGCGCGTGCTGGACGCGCACATCCGTGACGGCGTGATCCATCACCTGTGCGACGGCCCGCTCGACGTCGGCGCGACCGTCGAGGGCGCGCTGGACTTCAGCCGCCGCTTCAGCCACATGCAGCAGCACACCGGAGAGCATATCCTGTCCGGCCACTGCGCGCGCATGTTCGGGTGCCGCAACGTCGGCTTCCACCTGAGCGATCACATCGTCACGGTGGACTACGACCGGCCGCTGGACGAGGCGCAGCTGGACGCGCTGGTAAATGAAGCCAACCGCTCCGTGTGGGACGACCTGCCCGTGCGCTGCTGGTACCCGACCGACGACGAGGCCGAAGCGCTGCACTACCGCTGCAAGAAGGAGATCCTCTCGCGGCTGCGGATCGTGAGCATTCCCGGCGTGGACGACTGCGCCTGCTGCGCGCCGCACGTCCGCCGCACCGGCGAGGTCGGGCTGATCAGCATCGAAAGCGCCGCGCGCTACAAAGGCGGCGTCCGGCTGAGCATCCTCTGCGGGCGGCGCGCGCTGGCTGCGGCGCAGGCCCGGCAGCGCCTGCTGGCGCAGCTCACGCGCCGGATGACCTGCGGGGAGGACGAGCTTCCGCAGATCCTGGATAAACGGGACGCCGAGCTGCGCGGACTGAAGCAGCGCGCGGCCCGCCTGCAGGCGGAGGTCCTCGCGCTCGGGGCCGACGCCGCCCGCGCGCGAGGCGAGCGCTGTCTGCGCGCGGAGACGCAGGACATGCAGGCGATGGCGCAGGCGGCCGTCCGGCTCGCCGGCGACGGCGCGTGCACCGCCGGCGTATTCGCGGGCAGCGACGACGAGGGCTACAGCTTCTGCCTGGCCGGCGGCGACCTGACGACGTTCTTTTCCGCGTTCCGGACCACGCTGAACGCGCGCGGCGGCGGGGACGACCAGCTGATCCGCGGCAAAACCGCCGCCGGCTGGCCGGAGATTGCCGCGTGGTTTGAACACCATTGAAAGGAGAACCCCTATGACCCTGAATGAACAGCAGCTCTGTCATGACAGTCACGTAACGCTGCTCGGCCGCCGGCTGCCGGACGACCCGCTGCGCCTGTTCTGGACCGGCAGCGGTCTCGCCGTCCGGATGAACGCCCGCGAGGTGAGCGCCGTCATCGAGGCGGACTGGACCGAGCACTCGCCCTGGATGGCCGTGCTGGTCGACGGCGCGCCGGTCGCGCGGTTCGCGCTGCGCCGCGGCACGCATACCTACGCGCTGCTGACCGGGCTGGATGAGAGCTTCGCGCACCGCGTCACGCTCATGCGCGACACGCAGCCGATCGAGGACGACGCGCGCGAGGTCGTGCGCGTGCGCAGCCTCACCGTGGAGGGGGCGCTGCTGCAGGATGAGCCGCGCCGCCACATCGAGTTGATCGGCGACAGCCTGACCTCCGGCGAGGGCCTGGCCGGCCCTGTCAGCGGGGCCGAATGGCGGACCGTCTGGATGCACGGGGGGCTGACCTGGGCCGCGCGCGTCTGCGCCATGCTGAACGCGGACGGCGAGTGGGTGTCCCAGAGCGGCTGGGGCATCCTGACCGACTGGAACCAGGACCGCCGGCATACGCTGCCCGCCATTTACGACGGCGTCTGCGCGGTGCAGCCCGACGGGCGCGTACCGTACGACTTTGCGACGCACCCGGTGGACGCCGTCGTCGTGCACCTGGGCACCAACGACATGTCCGCGCTCAACGCGCTGCCGGCCGAAGACCAGCCCACGCGCGAAGCGGAGATCGCCGCCGCGGTCCGCGCCTTTTGCGAAACGCTGCGCGACCTGCGCCCGGGGACGCCGGTATTGTGGACCTGCGGCATGTGCGGCGACCGCCTGAACGCGCTGCTCGCCCGGACGGTGGACCTGGCCGCGGAGGCGCTTGCTCCCGCGCGCTTCGCGTTCCTGCCGCTGCCCGCCTGCCCGTCCGACCAGCTCGGGAGCCGCGGCCATCCCGGCCCGATCTCTCACCTGGACTGCGCCGCGCTGATCGCCGGACAGCTGACGTCCATGCTGAATCCGTGAATCCCGCGCGATCGATTGAAATTCCTTACGGATTGTGGTATGATAGACACGCCCCTTCACAGACACGCACACCCTTGACACGGAGGAACCCTGGATGAAAAAAGCCCTGCTCATCTCCCTTTTGCTGTTGATCGCGCTGGCGGCGCTCCCGGCCGCGGCCGAAACGGAGGACTTCACGTTTGAAGGCCCGATGGCGCGGCTGACCCTGGACACCGCCAGCTATCAGACGATCCTGACGCCGCTGAACCTGGAGGCGCACAAGGACTGGCTCAGCGCGAACGGCATCGACCCGGAGCAGACGAAGATCCGCTTCGAGGACGATGGCATCCTGCTGGAAGCGTACGACACCGCCAACGCGCGTACGCTGGTCGTGACCGCCCTGGCCGACGTCAACGCGCGCGAGCTTTTCGACGTGAATACGCTGGAGGAGACCGAGCGCAAGCAATACCGCCAGTCGCATTCCAACGGCACGTTTTACGGGATCCAGGGCATCCAGTATGCTTCCGCGCAGTGGCGCAACTACGGCGCCAACCTCGGGCGCTTCCTGAAGCTGAAGTACGCGCGCACCGTCGGCGGCCAGGTGGTCTGCCGCGGATACCAGCGCCGCACCATCCGCAACGGCTATACCATCACATTTGACATGCAGGTCACCGGCCGCGGGCTGAAGGACAGCGACGAAAAGGCGCTCGACCGCGCGCTGGGCGGGTTCACCTTCCTGGAGATCCTGTCCTCACCCGTCGGCGCGTGCAAGCTGATCCTGACGGACGAGCCGGACAGCGAGGTGACCACGGAAAAGATCACCATCGCCGGGCGGAGCGAGGACAGCGCCGCCATCACCGCCACGCTGATCAGCCTGACCGACAACAAGACCTCCACCTTCAGCGCGACCGCGAACAGCAAGGGCAAGTTCAGCCTGGACATCACCTTTCCCCAGCAGGGCACCTACTCGATCACGCTGATGGCCACGACCACCGACAGCCGCACCGCGCAGCGCACCATGACCGTCATGTACCAGCGCGATTACATTCCGATCAACCTGAAGACCGTGATCCCGTCCGTCATCAACGCCGACAGCCTGACCGTATCCGGCACCACGGTCGCTGGCGTGACCGTGCAGATTTCGGTCAGCGGGCCGGTAAGCCTGCAGAAATCCAAGACTGGCAAGTCCTTCTCCTTCACCGTCTCCACGCGCGAGGAGGGCACCTACCAGATCCTGCTGACCGCCACCCGCAAGGACATGAGTCCCCGCCTGCTCTCCTTCACCACCGTGCGGACGCTGACGGACGCGGAAAAACTGGCGCGCATCCAAAAGAACGCCGTTTCCGTCAAGTACAGCGTGCTGAAGCGCAGCCTCTCCAAGTACGCCGGCAAGGTGCTCACGCTGAGCGGCTACGTCATCGAGGCGCGCAAGACGGGCGAGGAGTACGTCGTGCAGCTCGCGGTCAACCGCAGCGGCAACGACTACAGGGACTTCGTCTATATCATCTGTAAAACCGATCCGTCTCTGGCCGTATACGATCACGTGCGCATGTACGGTACCCTGAGCGAGAACCCCTATGTGGAGGTCGTCGAAGGCAGCGGCAGCCATGAATACCCGCGCTTTGAGCTGCTGCTGTTCGAAACGTTGAATTGATATGGAGATCATCGTTCGTACATTTGACCATAAGCCGGAGCGCTACCGCCACGCGCTGGACCAGGTCCGGGCCGTGCTGCGGGACGAGACCGACCTGATCGCGGGGCTCGCGAATACCTCAGCGGCGCTCAGGCTGCTGCTGCCCGGGCTGAACTGGGTCGGGTTTTACCTGATGCGAAACGGCGGTCTCGTCGTCGGCCCCTTCCAGGGCAAGCCCGCCGTCAGCCATATCGCGGTCGGCGCCGGCGTATGCGGCACCGCGGCACAGACGCTGCAGCCGCAGCTGGTGCCGGATGTGCACCAGCACTGCAACCACATCGCCTGCGACCTCGCCTCCGCCTCCGAGGTTGTCCTGCCGCTGTTCGCGCGCGGCGCGCTGTTCGGCGTTCTGGATATGGACAGCCCCACCGTGCGGCATTTTGATGAGGAAGACTTAGCGGGCCTGCAGCCGATCGCGGACGCGCTCGGCGAATGGATCGGGCAGACCGCCGAATAATCTTTGAGGAGTGTGAGAGTATGGAAGCTTCCGAAGCCCGGAAAACGCTCTTTTCCGGCATCCAGCCCTCGGGCAGCATCACCCTGGGCAATTATATCGGCGCGCTGAGGAATTTTGTGCTGCTCAGCGAGCAATACGACTGCCTGTTCTGCGTCGTCGACCTGCACGCGCTGACCGTCCGGCAGGACCCCGCGGCGCTGCGGCGCAACACGCTGTCGCTGGCCGCGCTGTACATCGCCGCCGGCCTCGACCCGGAGAAGAATCTGATCTACTGCCAGAGCCACGTGCCGGAGCACGCCGAGCTGGCGTGGATCCTCAACTGCTTCACCTATATGGGCGAGCTGAGCCGCATGACGCAGTTCAAGGACAAGAGCGCCCGCCACCAGGACAATATCAACGCCGGGCTGTTCACCTATCCCTCGCTGATGGCGGCGGACATCCTGCTGTACCAGACGCACCTGGTGCCCGTCGGCGCAGACCAGAAGCAGCACCTGGAGCTGACGCGCGACATCGCGACGCGCATGAATGGCCTGTACCCCGGCCTGTTCGTCGTGCCGGAGCCGTATATCCCCAAGACCAGCGCGCGCATCATGAGCCTGAGCGAGCCCACGCGCAAGATGAGCAAGTCCGACGCCGAGGACAGCTACATCGCGGTGCTCGACCCGCCGGACGTCATCCGCCGCAAGTTCCGCCGCGCGGTCACCGATTCCGAGACGGAGATCCGCTTCGATCCGGAAAACAAGCCCGGCGTGTCCAACCTGCTGAGCATCCTCGCCGCGCTCGACGCCATCACCCCGGAGGAGGAGGCCGCGAAGCTGCAGGGCCTGCAGTACGGCGCGCTGAAGGAGGCCGCGTCCGAGGCAGTCATCGCCGCGCTGAGCCCGATCCAGGAGCGCTACCAGGCGCTGATGGGCGACAAGCAGTACATTCAGGATATCCTCAAGGCCAACGCTGAGCGCGCGCATTACCTGGCGCAGAAAACCCTGCGCAAGGTCTATAAAAAGCTCGGCCTGTACCAGCTGTAATCCGGCGTCCGCGCGGACGCCGCGCCGCCAGGAGGACAACTACCATGGTCAACGAAGAACGTTTTTCCATCGCCACGCCCAACCGCCCGGACTGCGAAGTGGTCGTCTGGGCGCCGGAGTCCGCGCCGCGCGCGGTCATTCAGATCTTTCACGGCATGGCGGAGCACATCGCGCGCTACGAGCGCGTCGGCCGCGAGCTGGCCGCCATGGGCTACGCCGTCGCCGGACACAACCACCGCGGCCACGGCCCGGAAACACCGGACGACCGGCTCGGCTATTTCTACGAAAAGGACGGCTGGCGCAAGATCGTCGAGGACGGGCACGCCGTCAGCGAGGCGCTGCGCGAGCGCTATCCGGGCGTCCCGCTGATCCTGCTCGGGCACTCCATGGGCTCGTTCATGGCGCGGGACTACATCACGCGCTACCCCGGCGAGCCGGACGCGCTGATCCTGTCCGGCACGGGCTGGTATCCCCCGGCGCTGTGCGTGCTGGGGCGGGCTGTAGGCCGCGCCTCCCCGCCGGACATGCCCGCTACGCGCGTGAACAATATCGCGTTTGCCGGCAACAACAAGCCCTTCCAGCCCGCGCGCACGCCGTTTGACTGGCTCAGCCGGAACACCACCGAGGTCGACCGCTATATCGCGGACCCGCGCTGCGGCTTCGTGTTCACGGGGCGCGGCTTTTACGACCTGTTCACCGGCCTGCTCGGGCTCACGCACGTGCAGGAGCTGGAGCACGTGCCCGTGGACATGCCCGTATGCTTCATTTCAGGCGACAGCGACCCCGTCGGTCAGCAGAGCAAGGGCGTGCTGACCGTCGCGCAGCAGTTCCGGAGCGCGGGGCTCAGGGACGTGACCGTCAAGCTTTACCCCAACGCCCGCCACGAGCTGTTCAACGAGCTGAACCGCGACGAGGTGCTGGCGGATGTTTCCGCCTGGCTCGACCAGGCGATGCGAAAGCTGTAACCCATCAGGAGATTGTGTTATGCGGTATTCGGGAGATATTACGCGGGTGCACGGCATCCGCGTCGGTCAGGCTGAGAACGCGGCCGCGCGCACGGGCGTATCCGTGGTGCTGTGCCGCAAGGATGGCGCGGTCGGCGGGTGCTCCGTCCGCGGAGCGGCGCCGGGCACGCGCGAGACGGACCTGCTGCGGCCCGGCAACCTGGTCGAGCGCGTCCACGCGGTCGTCCTTGCCGGCGGCAGCGCGTACGGGCTCGCCGCCGCCGACGGCGTCATGCGATACCTGGAGCAGACGGGCGTCGGCCTGGAGATGGGCGACACGCGTGTGCCGATCGTGCCCGCGGCCGTGCTGTACGACCTGGGCGTCGGCGACGCAGGCGTGCGCCCGGACGCCGCGATGGGCCGCGCCGCGTGCATGTCCGCGCAGAAGCGCGTGGATCAGGGGCGGCACGGCGCCGGCTGCGGCGCGACGGTCGGCAAGCTGGTCCCCAGCGCGGTCCCGCAGGACAGCGGCATCGGCAGCGCGTCCATCACGCTGCAGGAGGGCGTCACGGTCGGCGCGCTCGTCGCGGTCAACGCGGTCGGCGACGTGTTCGACCCCGGCACCGGCGAGCTGATCGGCTGCGCGCACCTGCCCGACGGCACGGCGATCCCCGCCGAGGGGCTGCTATGGGGAAACGCGCCCGCGCCGCAGCAGATTCGCATCCCCGCGCCCGGCTCCAACACCACCATCGGCGTCGTCGCCGTGGACTGCCGGCTGACCAAGGCTGAGGCCAACCGCCTCGCCGACGTCGCGCACGACGGCTTCGCCCGCGCCATCCGCCCGGTGCACACGCAGATGGACGGCGATACCGTGTTCGCCCTCGCGACCGGACAGGTCGACCGTGAGGTGAACTTCGTCAAGCTGTGCGCGGCCGCCGCCGAGGTCACCGCGCGCGCGATCACCAACGCCATCGAGGCGGGGCGGCGATGATCCGGGGCATCGGCCTGGACGTGTGTGATATTTCGCGGATGCAGGAGGCGCTCTCCCATCCGCGTTTTTTGACGCGCGTGTTTTCCGCGCGGGAACGCGAATACATGAACGCCCGCGGCGCCGGCGCGGCGCAGACCGCCGCCGGGATGTACGCCGCCAAGGAGGCCTTTTTGAAGGCGCGGGGTACCGGCATCGACACGCTGGACCTGGCGCGGATCGAGGTCGAGCACGACGGGCGCGGCCAGCCGCGCTACTGCCTGCCGGACGCGCTGCTGCCCGCCGGGATGTCCGCGTACCTGAGCATCACGCACGAATCCGGCATTGCCGCCGCGGTCTGCGTGCTGGAGCAGGCCGGATCCGAATGAAAGGAGCGCCTATGCTGACCGACCCATTCGCCTGTACTGAAGCGGTCCTGACGCCGCGGGACATGCGCACGCGGGAGCAGGCCGCGTTCGCCTCCGGCGTCAGCTCCCTGCTGCTGATGGAGGACGCCGCCCGGGCGCTGTACGCGCGGCTGAAGCCGCTCATCCGTCCCGCTGACCGCGTCGCGGTCGTATGCGGCCCCGGCAACAACGGGGGCGACGGCGCGGCGATCGCGCGGCTGCTGCTGCTGGACGGGTTTGACGTCCGGCTGCTCGTCGCCGGCGCGCCCGCGACGGACGACGCGCGGACGATGCTCTCGTACTATACGGCGCTCGGCGGGCGGGTGACCGCGCTCACGGACGCCACGGCGGAGCCCGCGATCGCGTCCGCGCTGGACGGCGCGGACTGCATTGTGGACGCGATCTTCGGCACCGGCTTCCGCGGAGCGCCCGAGGGACTGTATGCCGCGCTGATCCGCTGCATCAACCGTTCCGGCGCGCGGGTCGTCTTTGCCGTCGATATTCCCTCCGGCATGAACGGCGCGACCGGTGCGACCGGGGCTACCGGTGCGACCGGCGCGGCCGGGGCGGCCGGGGCGGAGCCGCTGTGCGTCCGCGCGACGCATACCGTCACCCTCGGCCACTGGAAGGCAGGGCTGCTGCTCACGCCGACGCCCGCGCTGACCGGCCAGCTGTCGCTCGCGAAGATCGCGCTGCCGCCCGCGCCCGTCGTTGCCCCGCTGCGGCTGATCACGGCGGAGGACCTTCGCTACGGGATGTGCGACGTCAAGA
>CAMNEH010000112.1 GCA_946536315.1 uncultured Clostridia bacterium | reverse complement strand
GCGGCAGGGCTGGGCGCACGCACCGCGATTCCCGCCCCGCCCAGCCAGATGGTCCGAGAGCATACAGCGCCCCGAATAGGCCATACACATGGCGCCGTGTACGAAAGCTTCGAATTCGATCTCCCTGGGAACGCATTCCCTCATGCGGGCGATCCTGTCCAGCGAAAGCTCCCGCGACAGTACGATCCTTTTTGCGCCGAGACCTGCAAAAAGCTCAGCCGTCGCCGCATTGAGAACGTTGGCTTGCGTGCTGACGTGCAGGGGAAGATCAGGAACCGCCTTTTTCAGGGTGAGAAACGCGCCGGGATCGGACACGATTGCCGCATCCACGCCAAGTTCCCATGCTTGTCGGGCGGTATCGGCGAGGTCGTTGAGTTCGTCATCATAAGGAAGAATATTCAGCGTAAGGTAGAATTTTTTGCCAGCGGCATGGACAATCTTGAGCGCTTCCTCAAGGGAGGTCAGATTGAACAGCTCGGCGGACGCGCGAAGGCCAAACCGTGACAGGCCGCCGTAGACAGCATCTGCGCCATATCTGACCGCGGCTTTGAGCTGATTCATTCCGCCGGCAGGCGCCAATAATTCTGGTCGCGCTGGTTTCATTGGACGGTCCCTTCCTGATCGGCCGGCTGATGCGCCGCGTCCCAGGCCAGCCAGAGGGGACGATATTGCGCAACGGCTGCTTCGTGTTCTCTGAGTGTACGGCTGAAATATAGCAGGCCGCTTTCCGGCTCCCGTGTGCAGAAATAATAGTACTCCTGACCGGCCTGCATGAAGCTCTCTTCGGGATAAAGCGCAGCGTGGATCGCCTGCGGTGAAGGACAGCAAATCGGTCCTGCCGGGAGACCATCGTGCAAATATGTATTATACAAGGTGTTCAACGATGTATCTGCGCTGGTCAGCGCCAACCTTGTAATGCCGCTGAGGTATTTGAGCGAGGCGTCACTCTGCAGCCGCATTTTGGCCCTGAGGCGATTGTGGAATACGGCCGATACGCGCGAAAAATCATCTGCGCCGGCTTCCTTTTCGATCAGAGAGGCAAGGACGATGATATCGTCCATAGTATATTTGGTTTTCTGGGCGGCGTTGATCTCGTCCAGACGGTCGAAGTAAGCGCCGGAAAAAACTGTGCCGGTCTGACTGAGGAGCTTCTTGATGATGTCGTCCGCCGTCGCGTCGGTATAGATTTCATAGGTGTCCGGCGCCAGGTATCCCTCCAGAGGATATTCACGCTTGTCCGCGGAGCCGCTGTCCAGCAGATCGTGAATATAATAATAGTTGTTATAGGACTCGGCATGACGGCACAACGCCAAAAAATCTTCCGCTGACTTGATCACAGATTCCCGCTCGAGATAGGTGGCAATGTCAGGAACGGTCCATCCTGGAATAACGGTGATATTCCTGACGATCGGCTTTCCGTCACCGGAAATCAAAACATTCATGATGTCGGTCATGGCCATATCCCGGCGCAGTGTATAATCTCCGGCCTGGATTTTCTGGCTGTATCCCAAAAGATCAGCGTAATACCGGAACGCCGATCTGCTGCGAATCAGTGAGGCGTCTTCCAGCTTGGCAGCCACACCGGAAAGACTGGCGCCGGAACCGACCGAGAAAGATACGGGGGAATGGTCATTCGGGTCCGGCGCGTCGAAAAACATGGAACGGACTGTGAGGATCAAGCTGGAAACGATGCCCAGAACAGCAATAAAAGCGCACAGCAGGATCAATGCCTGACGGACGAAAGACCAGATCCCGCTGTACCAATATGGGCCATAGGCCCGATTTTGTCTCACCTGTTCACGCGTATACTGCTGACCGCTGTCGTTTTTCATAAGCTTGGCATTTCGATCGGCAGGTCACAGGACTCGGACAGTCTGGCAAAGACGTCTGCCAGCAGCTTCTGGAGCCGGACCTTGCTGAGAAGATAGGCACCGGTCTGGGGTGACAGCGCCATTAAACCGTTCAACTGCTGAAAGCGGGTAATATCGCTCTGCTCCGCTTCCTTGCCGGTCAGCGCGTACATTTGCAGCTTGGTCTGCAGATTGCTGTATTCTTTCAGCAAAGCGGCGCTGACACTGTCATTGAAAACGATATCCCGCTGCCTGACGTAATCCTGATATTCCGGCGCTTCTTTCAGCGCCGCAATCAATTGATTTTCTGCCTGATTGATATCCATTGCCATAAGCTCCGCCTTAGCCCAGATCAACGATGATCGGGAGAATCATCGGATTGCGCTTCATCTTATCATAGATGAAACGATGCAACTCATCCTTGATCCTGTTCTTGATGATGGGCCAGTCGCTCCCGTCAATACGGCCATAACTGAGGACGATCGCCCGGACAACATCCTGGATCTGTTCTATAATGTCTTCGTTTTCACGAACATAGACAAACCCTCTGGAAATGACGTCCGGCCCGGATACCAGCACGCCGTTGGTGCGGTCGAAGGCCATCGCGACGATGATCAGCCCCTCCTGACTGAGGTGCTTGCGATCCCGAAGGACGACGTTGCCGACATCGCCGATGCCCAGACCGTCGACCAATACTTCTCCGACCTGAACGGGCTCGCCCATGGTCAGTTGATCCTTGCTCAGCTCGATGACGCACCCGGGCGTAGGAACAATGATGTTCTGCTGCGCTACCCCCATGGATTCCGCCAGCTCCGCGTGCTGCCAGAGCATCCGGTATTCGCCGTGAACGGGTATGAAATACTGCGGCTTGATCAGCGAATGCAGCAGCTTGATCTCCTCCTGGCAGGCATGACCGGAAACGTGGACTTCCGCCATCGCATCATAGATGACCGTTGCACCGCACCGATACAGCTGATCGATGACGCGCGCGACGAATTTTTCGTTGCCGGGAATCGGGGTGGCAGAAATGATCACCCGATCCGAAGGCTTGATCTGCAGCTTGCGGTGCTCGGAATAAGCCATACGGGTCAGTCCGCTCATCGGTTCGCCCTGACTTCCGGTGGTCAGGATCAGCAGCTGATCATCCCGGTAGTTGTCGATATCGTCGATTTCGATCAGGGAATCGGCGGGAATGACCAGCTCTCCCAGCTCGAGGGCAACCTGGCTGACATTGACCATGGAGCGGCCGACAAAGCAAACCTTCCTGCCGTAGTTGATGCCGCAATTGATAACCTGCTGAACACGGTTGATATTGCTCGCAAACATGGCAATAATCACGCGGCCTTCAGCATCGCGGAACTGCTGGTTGAACGTGTTGCCGATATTGCGTTCCGACATCGTATAGCCCTTGCGTTCCACGTTTGTGCTTTCGCAGAGGAACGCGAGAACGCCCTGATCGCCAAGACGGGCCATGGTGCTCAGATCGGTGACGTGGCCGTCGACCGGAGTAAAGTCAATTTTGAAGTCGCCGGAGTGAACAATCAGACCGGCGGGGCATTTGATGGCCAGCGCGCAGGCGCCGGGAATCGAGTGATTGACATGAATAAACTCGATCGAAAACGCGCCAAGATGAATAACGTCATGAGGCTTGACAGTATTCAGCGTGATATTTTGCACATGATGCTCACGCAGCTTGGCCTCGATCAGGGCCATGGTAAGGCGCGTGCCGTAGACAGGCGCAGGAACCTGGGGAAGCACATAGGGCGTTGCGCCGATATGGTCTTCGTGACCGTGCGTAATCACGTACCCGCGCACATGGTCCCTGTGCTCTACCAGCCAGGTCACGTCCGGAATAACCAGATCGATGCCCAGCATATCCTCCTTGGGGAAGATAGAGCCACAGTCAACAATGATGATGTCGTCTCCGTATTCGATCGCGGTAATGTTCTTGCCGATTTCCTCTACGCCCCCTAAAGGAATGATTTTGACTTTCTGACTGGATGGCATGTAACAGTCCTTTCTGCTTAACAGCTAAGATCATCGATCAATGGCACAAAAAAGAATATAGATTCTTGATATAAATACATTCTAAGTATATGAAAGTATGTCATGACATACGCAACGCTTACGTATGTCCATGAACTGATTATATCATACAAACACGAAAAATACCAGCCAGGAAATGGGCAAAAATCAGGTAAAAACCTGCATTTTTGGTGAAGAAATGTGGCAATTTATGGGCATTTGTCGGGAATGCTGTCCAACAATAAATGAGAAATGGTTGTTCGTTGCGCGTGCATGTAAAATGGGGATCAGTTCAGATTGGCATAAAACCAGTATAAAAATGTTGAAAATGGTCATCATTTACTGTTGTCAAATCCGATTTTATGTGCTATAATCTTGCTGTCAAATCTGCCGGGTGGCAGTAAATAATGCCGGCTCTGCCGGAAAAAGGAGGATTCGTAGTCTATGAAGAAATTCCTGTCCTTGCTTATGGCGGCTGTCATGCTGTTGTCAGTCAGCAGCATCGTCGCCACCGCTGAAGAAGCGCCCATCAAGATCAGCATCTATTACTCTGACAACTCGACCCTGCCTTATCGTGAGGATTGGCGCACGATTTCCTATCTTGAGGAAAGATTCAATGTCGACCTCGTGTTTGAGCCCATTCCGATGACAGACTATGGCACCAAGGTGACCAACGTCCTGAACAATCAGGGCGACGATACACCCGATGTCATCCTGGGCACCAGCACGGCCGGCGGCAACGCTGCGCTGGCGCTGAATGGCGGTGCCTATGCAGTCAACACCAATCCGGACTGGACCCCCAACTTCAACGCGCGTGTGGCGGAATTTGGTCTGGAAGAATCCGTGAACATGCTGAAGCTGGGCGATGGCAACCTTTATTATCTGCCGCAGCTGTTTGACGTGCCGTTCTACGATGGCGGCCTGATCCTTCGCCAGGATTACCTGGAAGCCAAGGGCTTCGAAGCGCCGAAGACCTTTGATGATCTGTATGTCATCCTCAAGGCGTACAAGGAAGACTATCCCGATTCCATCCCGCTGACGTCCATTGTGAACATCTACGTGCTCCAGCGCATGACGATGCCTGCTTTCGGCATCAGCGTGGGCCGTTCCACCTCCACCGGCACCCGCGTGCTGAGCTGGGACTATGAGAACCAGGAGTATTTCGCCGGCGCGCTGAGTGAGAACTATAAGGAATATATCCGCTTCTTCTCCAAGCTCTACAAAGAAGGCCTGCTGGATCCCGAATTCACGCAGGACGACGCCGCGGCGACCCGTAAGCTGGCGACCGGCCTTTCCATGGCCGTGTATGGCTACTATGATCAGATCGGCGGCTGGGAAGGCGCTTCCGAGATCGAAGGCATGGACCTGAATATGTATCCTTCCCTGGCGGGCCCCAATGGAGCGCACCATCAGCCGAAGAGCTCGGTTGGCAACGGCATCATGTTCCCGGCCAAGACGATGCAGCGCGCTGATTTCGAACAGGTCGTCCGCAAGATCGACGAAGTATTCTTCTCCGAAGAAGGCGCCAAGGTATGGTGCCTGGGCGTCGAAGGCGAAACCTATACTGAAGTCGACGGCAAAGTGGTCTTCAGCGACGACATCATGGCGCACGAGAACCAGGAAGGCATTTACAAATATATGCAGAATGCCTACGGCTGCGGCTGCGACGGCACGCAGGTCGTATGGTACAATGCCCGTGAAATGACCAAGTATGACGAGAACTATTCCCGCATCAACGCCGAGGTGGCTGCGATTGGCGACGTGATCCAGTATGTGCCCGCGACGCCTGCGTTCGATGATGAGGCGGCGGAAGAAGCGGCGCTGCTCCAGACGGCGCTGGCGGATGCGTTCTTCGTCTGGGACGATGCGTTCATGCGCGGCACCAAGGATATCGACGCTGACTGGGCCGAATATGAGCAGGATCTCAAGAGCAAGGGCATCGACGATTTCGTGGCGCTCTACAACGAGTATAACAAGTATAAGTAATTCAGCCGCTATTCCAGGGGCAGGGTGATTCCTGCCCCGCTATGGGAGCCCGTTGAAGGGCTCCCATACCCTTTTTCTTGAGGAGGCATCTTTATGCGCGGCAGTAAGCAGCCCAAATCATCCCCTTACGCCAATAAAATCACATTCAGGCATTATATGGGAAAGTACTGGCAGTTTTATGCAATGATGCTTCTGCCGCTGTGCTATTTCATTTTGTTCAAATATGTGCCGATGTTCGGCAATATTCTGGCTTTCCGGCATTATAAGCCTCTGGGCGGCCCATATGGAGACCGCTGGGCGAGCGGCTATAAGATCTGGCCGGCGCCATTCAGGTATTTTGAACAGTTCCTGTTAAAGCCGGAATTCTGGACCGCCTTCAAAAATACTTTGATCATCAGCGTTGAAAACCTGATCGTTAATTTCCCGTTTCCCATTATTTTTGCGATTCTTCTGAACGAGCTTCGGAATCTCAAGCTGAAAAAGTTTGTGCAGACTGTCAGCTATGTTCCGCGCTTTGTTTCGACCGTCGTGGTCATTTCCATTATGAGCGAGCTGCTCTCGCCCTCCATGGGATTGCTCAACCGCCTGCTGGATCAGTTATTCGGTGTCGGACGGATCTATTACATGAACGAGCCTCAGTATTTCCGCCTGCTGTATATTCTGACGGATATGTGGCAGTTCACGGGCTGGACCGCGATTATTTACCTCGCGGCCATTACCGGCATCAGCAGCGACATGTTTGAAGCTGCCCGTATTGACGGCGCGTCGCGTTTTCAACAAATCATATATATTACGATTCCGACCATCATGCCGACCATCATGGTCATGTTCATTCTGAATGTCGGTCATCTGCTTTCCCTGGGGTTTGAAAAGGTGCTTCTGATGCAAACCAGCACCAACATGGCCGTTTCTGATATTATTGACACCTATGTTTACCGCTATACGTTGGGTTCTTCGTCACCGCAGTATTCCCTCGGCGCGGCGATCGGCCTGTTCAACGGCGTCATTGGCCTCATCCTGGTTTCATCGGCCAATTTTCTTTCCCGCCGGCTGACGGGCAACAGCATCTATTGAGGAGGCGCTGAATATGAGTGAGAAAACCGCGTCAAATTTACAGAAACGCAGGATCAGGGAGCATAATCCTGTACTGAACACCTTCACGTTTATCGTGCTTTCCATTTCGGTACTGGCCTGCGTCATTCCGTTCCTGTACATCATCGCCATGTCTTTTTCGTCTCCCGTGGCCATCACCAATAACCGTGTGTCGCTCTGGCCGGTTGACTTTACGGTAGAAGCGTACAAAAGCATCTATGAATATCCCAATTTTTTCCGCGCTTATGGCTACACTTTCCTCTACACATTCTTTGGCACCCTGATCTCACTGTTCATGATGGTCCTGTTTGCCTATCCGCTGAGCAAGGACTGGCTGAAGGGCCAGAAAATCGCCATGAAGCTGGTTATCTTCTCCATGTTTTTTTCGGGCGGCCTGATTCCAAATTATCTCTTGATCAACAGCCTTCACCTGGTCGGCACAGTGTGGTCGATGCTCATCCCTTACGCGATCAATCAGTTCAATCTGATCATCCTGATCAATTTTTTCAAAGGGCTTCCGACGGAAATTGAGGAGGCGGCTGTCATCGACGGACTCAGCTATTTCGGCATCCTTGTACGGATCGTTCTTCCGCTGTCCGGTGCCGCGCTGGCGACGGTGGGCTTATATACGGCTGTATTCTTCTGGAACAACTGGTTCGCGCCGCTGATTTATCTGAAGAGCAGCCAATACCCGGTGATGATGCTGCTTCGCAATATTGTCAACGGGCGGACGATGATTGTGGATAACGGCGGCATGGGGGAAAAGTCCTCGCTGTCGATTTCCATTAAATCTGCCGTTATCATTCTGTCGTCCCTGCCGATTATCATGCTGTATCCGTTCCTTCAGAAATATTTTGTGAAAGGAATGACGGTCGGCGCGGTCAAAGGCTGATTTCCGGGGAATATCAATCCGGGATATGGGGGAATACATGAGCGGCTTCGGACAGTTTTATCTCGACAAGGAAAAAGATATCGTCCTCGAGCTTGATTCAGTGGGGGATCAGCTGCATTATACGCTGAGAACCCCTCATCATCATAGCGGTAATCTGATCACCAATCTGGCGACGCTGTGCCATCTGCCGCTCAGCGTGGATGAAAACGGTTTGAAGATCATTCGCGGCATCGTGCCGTGTTATGTAGACGGCCAAAACCGACGGGTGTATATTTTCCGCCTGAACAATACAAAAGTGGCGAATATTTATACCGACGGCAGGGTGGAAATGAAGGCATCGATCCCTGCTATTTCAAAGACGCTGATGAGTCAGACGAAGCACTATCGGCTCAGCGAAGCGAAAACCATCGTCAAAACCTATATCCTCAGCGAATGTAAATTTGAAACCGATCTGCATACGCATATGAACGGCAACCTGATTCCAGAAATTCTGATTGCTCTGGGCATCCGCCATCAGATCAGGTATCCGCTGTACTATATCAAGAAGCTGCAGATCCGGTGCACACCGGACCAGACAGCCCGACTGATGGCACAGCGCGAAGTTGTCAGCCGCTCTTTTTCGAATTCCCCATTGAGCGGAAAATATCTGGAGCGCAGGATCGATGATTACACGTTTATCAATTTTGCGGATCTGATCCTTTCTAATACTCAGGACGCTGCTTATAACATTGATCAGATCGTCACTTCTTTGTCTGTCCCGAAGGATGGACAGGCTGTGTTCGCCAATCTTGAAACGACCTATCTGTACCGATATGTATTCACCCAAGGCGAGCGGCATCCGCCACCTGT
>CAMNEH010000111.1 GCA_946536315.1 uncultured Clostridia bacterium | reverse complement strand
AGGCACCTACACCGTCACGTTCGATGCACCAGGCGGCACGGTTTCGCCGGGCACAAACACGTCCGTCGTGTCCGGCAGTTCAGCGCTCATGAGGCCATGGCCGTATTCAAAATCGAGTTTCATGCGTTGTCCTCCTGTCTGCCCAGATAGCGGCGGATGATATCGAGGTATTCTTCCGGATAAAAACCGATTTCTCCCTGGAAACGGGTCAGCGCGATCAGTCCGCCGTCGATTTCCGGGATGGAGGCGAGCATCGCGGCGTTATCCTGCTTAAGGCCGCCGCCATAGACTACGTCCACGCCGCCGGTCAGCGCCTTGACAAAGCGGGCGACCTTCTCGATATATGGCCGGTCGGCGGGCGTTTTGCCAGGGCCGATGGACCAGACCGGCTCATAGGCGATGACCGTGCGGCGCAGGTCCACGTCCCTGAGCCCGATGTCCAGCTGCGCGCCGAGCACATCCTGCCAGGCTGGCTGTTCTTCGCTTTTTTCCCCGATGCAGTACAGCACCGACATTCCCGCCGCCTGCGCGCAGCGGATCTCCGCGTTCAGGACGCGGCAGACCGCTTCCGACGCGGCGGGCCCGGTCACGCCTGCCTCGGCGAGAACGCCCAGCTTGTCGGCGCGTTCCTCACAGTGTCCGATCATAACGCTTTCGCAGCCCAGCTCCCGCATGGCGTGCCCCGTCCGGTTGGAGGTGAACGCCCCGAAATTGCCCCCGACGGCCGTATCCGCGCGGTAGATGCCCTGACAGCCCAGCCGCACCGGGCTGTCGGGCGTGCGGGCGGCTGCTGCGGACAGCAGATGCGCTTCGGGCAGGTACATGACGAATTCCGCCTCCGGGAAGGCCTTCAGCGCCTCCTGGGTACTGGCCACGACCGTACCGCCCCAGGCCGGCATCGGCGCGAGGCGATTGACGCCGCCATTCGCCGGGCTGATGTCAAAACGCTTCAGATTCAGGAAAATGTGTTTCATGCTCATCCTCCGTAAGACAGTTGAAGCAGGTCCGGCAGCTCGCCGCCGATCAGCGGGCGGCACCAGCGCAGGAACGCGTCGGTCACGTCGTAGCGGTCGCGGTCGATCATCTCCTCAGGCATCAGCCGCTCACGGAGCGCCGACCGCTTCAGCGGCATCAGGACGTCCTCGCAGCGGTAGGGTTCGTTGGACACCCGCCTGAGTCCAGCCATGCAGCCGCCCTGGCCGCTGAGCACCGCGCGCGCGGCCAGCGCGCCCATGCGCTCCGCTTCTTCACGGTCTACGGGCGAGACCATCTCCGCGCAGCTGCGGCCGAGGATACCCGGCATTTCGCTGCGCGCCTTGATGCCGAGCTTTTCGATGACCAGTCTGGCCAGATACTGGGACACAGCGCTGAAGTAGGTCGCGCGGCCCGCGGTGAACAGCGGTGGTGCCACCAGACGTCCGTCCGCATACCGCGCGCCCTCGCTGACCGCCACGATAACGCCTTGGCCCTGGTCCCAGACGCGCTTCACCCGGGCCAGGAATCTTTCCTCCTCAAACGGAGTTTCGGGCAGCAGCACAAGGTGCGGCGCGCCGCCGGTCTTCTCCCGCGCAAGGGCCGAAGCGGCGGTGATCCAGCCGGCGTTGCGTCCCATGTACTCGACGATGCAGACATGGATCGGCATGGCCGCGACGTCTGCGGCGATCTCCTGCATGCTCCGGGCTGCAAAGCGCGCCGCGCTCCCGTAGCCGGGCGCGTGATCCGTACCGTCCAGGTCGTTGTCGATGGTTTTCGGAATGCCGCCGACCGCAATGCCCGTTCCCGCGCAGGCCTCACTGAGCCTGGCACAGGTATTCATACTGCCGTTGCCGCCGTTGAACAGCACACGGTCGATGCCGTGCTTCTGCAGGATCCGGACCATCTGTTCATAGTCCGGTCCCTCCAGCGGCGTGCGCGAGGTGCCGATGGCCGAGGCCGGCGATACGCGCAGCAGCGCCAGCGCCTCCGGCCCGAGCGCGCCAAGGTCGATAAAGTCCTCCGCAAGGATCCCCGCAGAGCCGTGGCGCGCGCCGAGGACCGCGTCGACTTTTCCGCTTTTTTTCGCTTCCATGACCGCGCCGTACAGTGACGCGTTGATGACGGCGGTGGGCGCGCCGCCGTGCGCAATCAACAGTTTTGACATACGGGCCTCCGTTACAGGGCGATGACGGGAATGTCCATCAGCGCGGCTGTCTGCCGCAGCGCATCGGCGATATCGTCCCATACGATGACGTAATGATGCGGGATTTCTTCCTCGATCAGGCGCTCGGCGATGCCACGCACGGGCGCGCGCATCCTGACCTCGGTCATGCTGCCGCGCGTGACGCGGTCGCGGTCCAGGGCCTCGCCCTGCATCAAGACCAGCTTGTACCTGCCGTGGAAATTATGCAGCCGCGCGATCGTCACCGGACCCGGCTTCAGCGCCGTCCAGAACGCCGAGCCCTGGCCGACCAGCGGATGGTTGCGCAGCTCAGGATGATACCTGGCGTTATGCAGCGACGGCGCCGCGTTGCCGCAGTGCCAGAAGATCATCGTGTTTTCATCCTCATTCAGGTCGATCATATCCGTGATGAACGGCGCGTTGCCCGGCGAAAGCAGCATTTCCATCACCTGGGTGATACCAGCGTCCACGTCCCCTTCGCAGCCGATGGACACGCCGTCGTCCAGCAGCCGGCCCAGCACCGCGCAGGGCTGGGTATGCGCCGCGCCCATTTCAGGCCAGCACTTGATGATGCCGAAGTCATACCCATCCGCCTTCATCCGCTGTTTGAGCGCAAGGTACAGGCGGCTGTGATTCTCGAGGTGCCCATCCGGCAGCCCGGACGGATCCCACTGGGCGGACACCTTTTCCATATCGGCGCGCACCTCGTCCTCCGGCAGCGCGGCCATGTCGTCGAACACCGTCTTAAGCTCGGTGGCGTTCATGGTGATGCCGAAGGTATGGCGGATGGCGGCTTCGTCAAACGTGCTGACATAATAATTGGTCGGCCGGTAGCCAAACAGCCCCAGGGTCATCTGCCCCATGGCCTTCCTGACGGCATAACCCTTGAGCAGGTTGATCACCTTCGCCTCGGCGCGCGGGTCCTCCCGCCCGCCGTAAACGGCATGGCATCGATAGCCCAGCCGGCCCAGCGCCGCGGCGTTCATGGTCATGGCGCACAGCGCATTCGCCCAGAGGCGCTCCTCCCGCTGATACGGCGGCTCGTAAGGCGCCCACAAAATCAGCGGCACACCCATCTTCTGCACGATCGACGCGGCGATATCGTCGCCGGTGAACGCGCCGTACACCATGATAACGACGTCCACCCGCGCCGAGCGCATCGTGTCGATCGCCGTGTTGACCTCCGCCGGCGTGGTAAGCACCTGCTCAGGCATCACCAGGTTCATGTCCCGCAGTGTCTCCCTCGCCCAGGCGGTATATTCCGCGTGCCGCTTCACCGGTAGCTCCCTCGGCCAGCGTCCCGACAGCGTGACGATCAGCCCCACGTTCAGTTTCTCAGCCATCATTTGTTCCTCCGCTTCATGCCTTGCCCTCCGATCCGGAGAGTGTGATGATATGCTTGACATCCTCCTGCAGCGCGTTGCAGGCATATTGACTGACCTTCCAGCTGTGGCCCTGGTGATCCGTTTTCAGCCCCGCCTCCAGATGCTCGATGTATTTCCAGCGGATCTCGGTGCCGAAATTGATCTTGGCGATGCCCAGCTCCCGCACGGCTTTTCGGATGATGTGCTCGTCCATCCCCGTGCAGCCGTGCAGCACCAGCGGCAGATCGCAGAACGACCGGACCGCCTCCAGCACGTCCAGCCGGATGTCCGGCTTGCCCTTGTAAAACCCGTGCGCGTTGCCAATACCGATAGCGAGCGTGTCCGGCGAGCACAGGGACAGGAATTCCCGCACCTGGTCCGGATCGGCGACGTTTTTGTTTTCCATGACGGCGCCGGCGCTGTCCAGCCGCTGGAGCTCCCCGATCTCCGCCTCCACCGGTACGTGAAAGCACCGCGCGACCTTCACGATGCTGTCCGTCAGCGCGGCGTTCTGTCTGACGGGCAGGGTCGATCCGTCGATCATGACCGAGGTGAACCCCAGCCGGAGCGCCTCCATGCAGATGCCGAAGTCACTGCCGTGGTCCAGGTGAATGGAGACGGGAACGGAGACCTTCCCGGCGCACCACTTGGCCACCTGCACAAACCAGTCATGACCGCTGTAGGCGCCGGTGGCCACATAATGGGCCAGGATCACCGGGGACCGAAGCGCCTCCGCCGCCTGGCAGACAGCCATGATGATGTCATAATTGCCGCCCTGCGTATTGATGGCCGGAATTGCGTACCCCTCGCGGCGGGCGCGCTGCATCTGCTCTAAATTTGTACACAGCATGGACATCACCCTCATTTCTGTATCGGTTCAATAGTTACTCGTATGTACGTTTTGAAGTATAGCATATCCTTTGCCGCGGTGTCAAGGGATCGCGCAGAATTTCAGGACCTCCGGCGCCTTTTCCCATCTCCGTCCGATTGACGAACGCTGCCGGATGTGATATGATGTACACATATCCACGCAAGAGGGGGTGAGACCTTTGCCGCGCAAGACCAGCGCGCCGACGCGCAAGGACGTGGCCGAGCTCGCCGGCGTATCCGAGACGATCGTTTCTTATGTGCTGAATGCGAACCGCTATGTGGCCGCCGACAAGAAAAAGCGGGTCCTGGAGGCGGTGGAAAAGCTGCATTACCGTCCCAATTCCATCGCCCGGGCGCTCAAGGGCAAGGGCAACAGCCACATTCTGTTCATCGCCGACAACGTCGCCAACGATTACTTCGGTCGTTTGCTGCAGGAGCTGGACGGCGTCGCCTATGACAGGGGGTATCTCGTCTCCCTGATGAGCACCAAGAACGATCAGGACTTCATTACCCGCATCCTGTCCAGGCAGGTGGACGCCGTGATCATTTCCTCCGCCAGCCTGGCCGAAAGCTATATCCAGCAGCTGGTCGACAGCGGGCTGCCGGTGGTGCTGCTGATGACCCGCGATTACGCGACGGTCCACGGCCGTGTCGCGCGGATCTACACCGGCATCGAGTCCGGCATCATGGCCGCGGTGCGGCTGCTGTACGACAGCGGCTGCCGGCATCTGGTGCATGTGGACCGCGTCAGCCGCCATGCGCACTTTTCCAACCGGCAGGACCTGCGCTTCCGCGGCTTCTGCAACCAGATGGAGACGCTCGGCCTGCCCCTGACCGCGCAGTCCTTTATTACCGGCTGCAGGGATTACGACGAGCTGTTCAGCGCCGTGTGCGCGCGCATCCGCAGCGAAGTCCCCGTCGACGGCTTCATCTGCCGCAACGACGGCCTGGCGTGCACGGTGCTCAACGCGGTGCTGGCCTGCGGCAAAAAGGTGCCGCTGGAGATCGCCGTCATCGGGTTTGACAATTCAGACGCCAGCAAGGTCATCCGTCCCGCGCTCTCCACGATCGCCATGGACCAGAAGGGCATTGCCCAGGCCGCTATGGCGCTGATCGACGCGATGGTCAACGGCCGTGAGCCCGAAGAGCAGCACCTTGTCACCCGCATGGTGCCGCGCGATACGACCAGGTAAGGGAAACAGGCTGTTAGCGCAGCCTTTTCCTTTATCACAATATACACTCGTGTGCCTATCGAGCAACAGAAAGGAAGGATCATGACCAATGCTGGACTCTTCGTATTTCAATGACATCCGCGGCGCCGTTTACTTCCCCTCAAGGGCCTACAACGCCTGGCAGACGTGGAACGAGCTCGACCCCGCGGAAATCGACCGGGACTTTGGCTATGCCGAGGATGCCGGCCTCAACGCGCTGCGCATGTTCGTCAGCTTTGAATACTGGCAGGAGCAGCCGGAGCGCTTCTTCGAGCGTTTTGAGCGCGTGGTGGCCCTGTCCGTCAAGCACGGCATCCGTCTGATGCCGGTCCTGTTTGAAGACTGCGGCGCGGACAATACCGAAGCGACCCGTCAGGACAAAAATCCGCACACCGCGATCTGTGTCTGCTCGCCCTGCCGGGCCATCCAGCGCGACCCTGCCCGCTGGGCGGAAACCGACCCCTTTGTCGAAGCCTTCATGCGCAGCTATGCCAGCGACAGCCGCCTGCTGGCGATCGAGTGCATGAACGAGCCGCATGAGGAGTCCGGCAACGTGCCCTTCGCGCAGCACGTGGTCCGGCTGGCGAAGGGCTTTCACGGCACCGTGCCGCTGACCATCGGCGCCATCTGCATGCCCCACAACCTGTACTTCGGCGATGACCTGGATATCCTCCAGTACCATGACAATTTCCCGCAGAGCGCGGAAAAGCTCGCCGAAGTCATGCGCTTCTCACGCAGCGTGCAGGACCTGACCGGCAAGCCCTGCTGGCTGACCGAATGGCAGCGCGTGCGTGAAAACGGCCCCGGCTGGGACACCGCCGTCATCCCGGAGGAATACACCGTGCCCGCGCTGGCGACCCTCGCGCCGACCGTATACGGCACCGGGATGGGCAGCTTCTTCTGGTCGCTGATGGTCAAGCCGGCTTACCTGATGGCCCAGCGCCCGAACGGCACCTACAACGGCCTGTTCCATGAGGACGGCAGCGTCTTCAGCCTCGAAGACTACCAGGCCATCGCCGGTAAGGACAGGGTCCGCCCCGTCCGCGCGTCGATGCCCGAATGGTACCTGAAGCGTCTGGAGGAATGTGACCATTAATTGAAGGCCAACGCAGCCGGGAGGCATCCGCTCCTCCCGGCTTTTTGCTTTTGTCGCTGTACGCGAAGCGATGACCGGCGGCGATTCCGATGAAAAACCAGTGTTCCTCCTGCTGGCGCAGGCTGCGGCTCGTCCGTTCTGCATGATGCCGTGATGTTCTCCTGGACAGCTGTGGAAAACGCTTGACCTCCGATAGCGTCAATGATTTTTTTCAAAAAAAGAAGGAGTTCACCAGAATACAGCGAATAATGGCTTTCCATTCTTCATTGCGGCAATGAAAAGTATCATGACAACCGAATGAAAAGGAGACGTCTGAATGACTGAAACGGCACGACCTTTCTCTGCACCCACTGGAACATCCCCTGAAGCTGAAGCATGGAAGTCAGATGATCCCTCTTCAATCAACACCCTCGATCCGGTTCACCTGTATCTGACGGAGATTGGACAAATATCGCTGCTTTCCGCTGAAGAAGAAGTCGCTCTGGCCAAACAGATTGAACAGGGAGATGAGGCGGCAAGAACCAGACTGATCGAGTCCAATCTTCGCCTGGTGGCTTCTGTGGCGAAGCGGTATTCCGGGCGCGGCATGACCTTTTCCGACCTGATACAGGAAGGCAATATCGGCCTGTGCAGAGCGGTTGACAAGTTTGACTGGAGGAAGGGCTACAAATTTTCAACTTATGCTACCTGGTGGATCAAGCAGGCCATCTCCAGGGCGATCGCTGACCAGGGCCGGACGATCCGGATGCCCGTCCACATGGTGGAGACCGTCAATCGGCTGAACCGATGCACGCGGCTGCTCCTGCAGGAAACGGGAAGGGAGCCGACATTCACTGAAATTGCCAAAGAAATGAACATGACGGAAGAAAAAGTTCGTGGCATCCTGCAATTGATACAGGAGCCGGTTTCTCTGGAATCCCCGATTGGAGAAGAGGAAGACAGCCGGTTGGGAGATTTTGTCCAGGATGATACCGCTGTCGATCCGGAAACAGCCGCCATGCGTACCATGACACGAATCAAACTGGAAGAAGTCCTGAACACCCTGGCTCCTCGCGAAAAGAGCGTGATCCAGCTCCGGTTTGGCTTCGTGGATGGGCGGCAGTGGACGCTGGAAGAAGTCGGACAGAAGTTTCATGTGACACGCGAGCGCATCCGGCAGATCGAAGCAAAAGCACTGCGCAAGCTGAACACCTATGCCAGAAGAAGCCAACTGATGCCGTCTGACTGACCATCATCAGTCCGGCTTCCGGCCCACATTTCTTTTTTCTGCTTCTTCTGCACGTTCCTGCTTGACCGCCCCCGCGAGTCATCGCCCGTGCTCAGCAGATTTCCAAAAATCTGCGGTTCCTTATTGATTCTACGTTTTTTTCGTTTTACAATACCACTGTTCCCCGCCGCCGGGACCACCCGGGCGCGGGATCAGGTCAGAGAACCGCGCGACGCACGCGGCGAATCAGCCAACGATGGAAGGAGTATATGGAGCATGAAGGTGATACTGGTCAACGGCAGTCCGCACGAACACGGCTGTACCGCCACGGCGCTCTCGGAGTGTATGAAAACACTGAACGGCGCAGGCATCGAAACAGAGGTATTCTGGATCGGCAGGAAACCCATATCAGGCTGCATCGCCTGCAACGCCTGTGGTCGGCTCGGCCGCTGTGCCTTCGACGATCCGGTCAACACGTTCGTGGATCAGGCGCAGGCGGCGGACGGCTTTATCTTCGGATCGCCGGTATACTATGCGGGCATGAACGGCAGCCTGATGAGCTTCATGGACCGCGCGTTCTACGCCGGGTCCCGGCACAAGGGCGGAAACCCCTTTGCCTACAAGCCGGCCGCGGCCGTGGTATCCGCCCGCAGGGCCGGCACGACCTCGGCGCTCGACCAGATGAACAAGTATTTCATGATCTCTCAGATGCCCGTCATATCCTCCCGCTACTGGCACATGGTGCATGGCAATACGCCCGAACAGGTGCTGCAGGACGCGGAGGGCCTGCAGATCATGCGGCAGCTGGGCCGGAACATGGCGTGGTTCCTGAAGCTGAAGGAAGC
>CAMNEH010000110.1 GCA_946536315.1 uncultured Clostridia bacterium | reverse complement strand
GTGTCGGTTCTGCCTGTTCCAGATTGTCCTTCAGCAAATAATCCGTGCTGACGCCGAATAGTTCTGACAGCTGGATGATCCGGCTCATATCCGGGATGGACTGAGCGCCTTCCCACTTTGAAACAGCCTGTCGGCTGACATTCAGTTTCTCTGCCAGCTCTTCCTGTGACCAGCCATTCTTCTTTCTGAGATCAATCAATTTGTCCGCAAAGATCATTTTGGTTCTTCCTCCTTGGTGTTGTCCCGTTCCGGGCAAAACAAGAATAGCCGATCAAGCTGTTGCAGGCTATCAAACGTGGTTGGAAATCCCGCAACGGGCGGTTGCAACTGTTGAAATAATGAGTATTTTTTGGTTTTCATCAGATAAACCATGATCAGAAACGCAGTCATCATCAACCAGGTGACTGGCTCTGTCACGCAGACCGCCACAAACCCGAATGAAGGGATGATCCACAGGGCTGCGATGATCTTGATCAGAAGTTCAATGATGCTGGAGATCACAGGTGCTGTCTTCTATCCTGCATCTGAAGAAGATGAACTCAGGACGGTGAATCGTTCCGCCAAACAATGCAGGATACTGCGCTCTCATTTCGTCCGAAAGATGAGCCTCCTGACATTCCTCTATCACGAATCCTGCGCCGATCAGTCCGTTGATCAGGCTTGAAACTGTTCTGTGATAACATTCATACCCATTGACAACCCAATCGACTTTCCGGCGTCCCTCCTTGCAGTAGTTTCGCAGGTTTGCATACAGACGTTCTCCGTTTTCAGTGCGGGTATACCGGTCATATACGCCATCCCACGCAGTGACAATCGGATGAGACATGCTGAAAACAAATTCAGCGTCTTTCTTCATCCGGTGATGGATCTTTCGCATCAGCCCGGGAAAGTCTTCGACATAATCAAAAACCAGGGAGCTTGTCACAAGGTCAAATGTTTCGCTGATTGTGTCAATATCTTCCATGGCCATCTGCCGATAGATGACGTTGCTGCTGCTGTTGTGTTCTTCCGCATACGTCAGCATTTTGGCAGATATATCGATCCCCAGCACAGAAGCAGCTCCCATATCAGCATACTGCTTGGCATGCTGCCCCATACCGCAGCCTATGTCCAGTATTTTCTTCCCGTGCAGATCCGGAAGCATGCCAAACAGAATCGGCGTCTCGATGCAATCATTAAAGTTCACTTCATTGCTCCGACTGCTCTGAAAATGATCAAAGAAAGCGTTGTTGTCATAGACATTCTGCTTGGACATACCGCACCTCCCTGAAAAAGAAAGATGATTCTGGGCATTATCAGTCACCGCTCAGGTGTTTGGAAAAAAACAGGATCAGGTCGTCGTCCACCGTGCAGACCGTCTCATACTGGACACACTGCCTGCCCTGATACCAGACGCCGGACCCATCAGGAATATATCCACGTTTGACATACATCCGCTGTGCAGTACCATAGCTGGCGCATACACCGACGCCAAGACAGACAGTGTCCGCGTACTGACCTGCAACCTGCTCGGCCGCGTCCATCAGTCTGCTTCCGATGCCTCTCCTCTGATATTTCTTCAACACATTAAAATCAACAATGATCGGCCAGCCTTTCTCTTTGAAGGGGCCTTCATTCACATGCAGATATACATATAAATACCCGGCAGGACAACCTTCGTATACTGCGCTCATGGCAATGCATTTTCCCTCAGCCTGGTCCTTCAGCCTTGACATATATCCGGCAATATCAGGATGCCATCCCTGGGCTGTCAGTTCATCCGTAAAATGCCGGGCATCCTCCGTTTCCATATTGCGGATGATGAGCTTCTCGTCTTCATAATATACCATGGCATCGCTTTCCTCCTCATGAAAAGAACCTGTTTCGCCGGTAAGGATCCGGCTCCTTTGTGCAGGAAAATCCTTTCCTGTTTTTCGGATCATTGGTATTCTATCAGACTGGAATGGAGATCTGTTTTACAGTTCTACCAAAGTGAGACCCTGCTCTATCGCAGCATTCACTATCTGAAGCGCTTCTAAGCCAAGATGATGCCACCGTCACCGAAAGCCGGGCAGTTCGATCAACATACGAGACATGGAATCCATCAGCATCATCTTCACACACAGAATACCCTACAATATAGGGCAAGTCAAGAGCATGAAAAAACAGCTTGCTCAAGCTTATACTAATCTCAGGTTAAAACAGCGAAAGATTGTACCCGTTTTTTCGTTCTGGCAAGGAAGACATCCGAAAGCGTACCCGAAGGTACGGTGAGGGTGGCTGACGCAGCCAGGGCGGAAAAGGCGGGTGCAAGATGAGCTGCTTTAATCTGAGATTAGTATTACTCCAATCCCTTCCAAGACACAAAACGTGTTCATCACAGGCCCTTTATCTGATACCCCGGCAAAGCCAAAACGGCAATCCGCTTTCTCCCAAAAACGACAAAAAAGCCCGGAGACGAAGCTCCGGGAAAGCATATCAACCGTGCAGCCGGCATGATGCATGAGCTGCAGCCAGTTCTGCCTGAAGATGTTCTGGCTGCAGGGCAAATCTGTCCTCAGTGTGCAAAATATACTCGCTATCCTCGTCATACTCCTTGGCTTCCCGATCGCTTTCATCATCCCGGCAACCTCTGCAGGGGTTCAAGCGCTGCGCTTTTCCTTCTCTCATTCGTGAAAATGGTATCATGGGTGCTGCTGCGCATTGAGCGCGTTCAGGCTGGAAGCGACGTGGGCGCGGATGGCGGTCTGCACGCGGAAGGGGTCTGAAGCCTGAAGGGCGTCAAGGATTTCCGCGTGCTCGGTGAGCGTGCTGCGGTGGCGGAGCATGACCGCGTCGTCCCTCTCGCGCAGCCGCGGGCTGCGAATCAGGTAGTGAGGCATGAAAATGTGCATGACGCCCTCGTAGGGCTCCATGATGGCGGATACGCGCAGGTAGATCAGCAGCTCCTCGTGAAAGCGCAGGTCGTCCCGCCAGAAGGCGCTGAGGCTGTATTCCGCGTCGCTTTCCAGCAGGCGCTGCTGCTGGCGCAGCGCATCCTGCATCCGCGCGACGGCGGCGCGGGCCTCGGGCGCGGGGTAGGCCCGCGCCACGATGTCCGCGCAGTAGCATTCGATCATCAGGCGGATGTGGCCGGCCTGGGTGATCTCGTCCGGCGTCGGCGCATGCAGCGTAAAGCCGCGGTTCGGCAGGATATCGATATAGCGCTCCTGCGCCAGGCGGTTCAGCGCGTCGCGCATCGGCGTTCTGGATACCGAAATCTGCGAGGCGAGCTTCGTTTCGCTGTAAATGACCCCGAACGCCAGATCACAGTTGTAGATCATGTTCCGCAGGTATTCGTACGCGAGATTGTTCAGGGGCTTGTACTCAGCCATTCATGCACCTCAACCGTCATTCATTATTTGAACCACGCCTCCGGCAGGTAGGCGCGCTGGTTTTCGAGCATGTCGTCGAACAGCTTCTGCCCGTCCGCCATGGTGACGCCCGCCATCTGCGGGTCGTTCATGAAGGTGGTGAAGCCGAGCTTGCGGTCGCAGCGCAGCGCGGCGACGAGCGTGTTTTCCTGGTTATAGACGTGCCGCGCGACCAGCGGAAGGATGTTGCCGGGCATCGCGCCGGCGAACACCGGCTCAATGCGGTCGCGGCCGAACAGCGCGTTTGTTTCGACCACGGCGCCGAGGGGCAGGTTGGGGATCTGGCCGCGGTTGGGGATATTCACGTTGGAGACCAGGTCGCCCAGGCCGAGCACCGCCTTCAGCAGCAGGTGGCCCTCCTCGCCGGAGGGCTTGAGCACGAGCGCCTCCTTGCCGCTGATCAGGTCGTCCGAGCGCTGCAGGCGGTCGTGCAGGTCCTTGACGCGCCAGTCGACGGGGGTCAGGCTGAATTTCCAGCTGCGCACGGTGTCCGGATCGGCGGTGTACCACGGCGCGGTAAACTCCGCCAGGTGCCGGTCGCCCGCGGCGGCGATCGCGCCGAAGCGGCGGAACAGGTCAAACTTCACCCGCTGCGCGCAGTTGAAGTGGGAATTCATCCAGTTCTTGTCCCCGCCCTCGTCGTAGCCGGTTTCATAATACTTGTCCGCCATCGCCGCGTACAGCGGGAACAGGTCGATGCCGCGGTAGCTCGCCTTTGTCATCCAGGTGAAATGGTTGATGCCGGTGACGGTGGTGTACAGGTCCTGACGCCGGACTCCGGGAATGCCCGCCTCCGTCTCGAGCATGGCGCACAGCAGGCGCTGGGTGCCGAACACCTCGTGGCAGCAGCCGAACGCCTTGATGCCGGGATAGACCTCATACAGCGTGCGCACGCACAGGGACATGGGGTTGGTATAGTTGATGACCCAGGCGTCCGGCGCGTAATCGCGGATCGCCTGCGCGATGGTCACGTACATCGGGATGGTGCGCATCGCGCGCATGAAGCCGCCCGCGCCGACCGTATCGCCGACCGGCTGGTACACGCCCACGCGCTCCGGGAGGTGCACGTCGGAGCGCATTTCCTCAAACGTGGCCGGCAGGATGGAAATGACCACAAAGTCCGCGCCGGTCAGCGCGTCGCGCAGGCTGTCGCTGACCACGTACTCCCAGCGCGAAACGGCGTCCGGATGCGCGCTGATTTTGCTGCCGATCACCCGGTTGCGCTCCGCCGCCGGGCGGTCAATATCGTACAGGCGCACGGTGCCGCACATGTCGGCGTCCATGGCCAGGTCCATCATAAATCCCCACGCCCAGCCGCGTGAGCCGCCGCCGATATAGGCGACGGTCAGTTCTCTGGCGCGGGCGTTGTTTTCAATGTTCATATCGGGTTTTCCTCCTGTGATTCAGATCAGCCCTTGAGGCCGGACGTGGCGATGCCCTCCACCAGGTAGCGCTGCAGCGTGATAAAAATCAGCACCACCGGCAGGATGGACAGCGTGGACATGGCGAACATGGCGCCGTAGTCAGAGGACGAGCTGGGATCGCTGAACAGCTTCAGCGCCAGGCTGACGGGATAGGACTCCGTTTTGCTGACGTACAGCAGCGCGGACAGGAAGTCGTCCCAGCGCCAGATGAACGAGAAAATGCCGCCGGTGATCAGCGCCGGCACGATCAGCGGCAGGATGATCCAGAAAAAGATCCCGTAGGTGGAGCAGCCGTCGATTTTGGCCGCCTCGTCCAGGTCCTTGGGGATGCCGCCGATGAAGTTGGTGATCAGGTACACGAAGAATCCCTGCGTCGCAAACCAGTACGGCACGATCAGCGGCAGGTAATTGCCGACCCACCCGAGCTTCTGGTACCAGATGTACTGGGGAATCATCAGCACCTGCGCCGGCAGCATCATGGTGACCAGCATCGCGGAAAACAGCAGCCCGCGGCCTTTGAACCTGAGCCGCGCGAAGCCGTACGCCACGATGGAGGAGGAGGCGAGCGTGCCCAGGGTGGCCAGCAGGGAAATGACGAGAGAATTCAGGAAAAACCGGCCAAAGCCGACGTTGGCAAAGCCCTTCCAGCCGTTGTGGTAGTTGTCCAGCGTCCAGGTGCGCGGCAGCAGCTCCTGCGCGGTGGTGAAAATGGTATTGGTCGGCTTGAAGGAGCTGAATACCATCCACAGCAGAGGATAGACCATCACGATCGCGAATCCGAACACCAGGATATGATAGAGCGTGCGGCCGATGATTTTTTTCGTCTTCATACCGGTCACTCCTCATATACCCAGAAGCGCTTGGTGGCAAACAGCAGCGCCGTAAAAATGCCGATGATCAGCAGCATGACCCACGCGAGGGCCGCGCCATAGCCGGCCTTGTAGTATTCAAAGGACTGCTGGTACATGTACACGGTGTAAAACAGCGTCGAATTCATCGGCTTTCCCTGGGTGATGATGTAGCACTGCGTGAACGCCAGGAAGCCGTTGATCATCTGCATGACGAGGTTGAAGAAGATGGTGGGCGTCAGCAGCGGCAGCGTGATCCTGAAAAAGCGCTTCCATCCGTTCGCGCCGTCGATTTCGCCCGCCTCATACAGGGTGGTCGGGATCTGCTTCAGCGCCGACAGGAAGATCAGCATGGACGAGCCGAACTGCCATACGGCCAGGATAATCAGCGTCCAGATGGCCGTGTCGGTTCTGCCCAGCCAGGCGAGCCTGGACTCGATGCCGACAGCGCGCAGCAGGACGTTGATGGTGCCGTCGATGGCAAACATGCGTTTCCATAAGATCGCGACGGCGACTGACCCGCCGATGATGGACGGCAGGTAGTAGGCCGCCCGGTAAAACGCCGTGATCTTGGTGGTTTTCAGCAGGATCAGGGCGACGATCAGGGCGAAAACCAGCCTGAGCGGCACGGAAACAAACGCGAAATACAGGGTGACAGTCAGCGATTTCCAGAATTTGGCGTCCGCGAACATCATCCGCAGGTTATTCAGCCCTGTGAAGGTCGCCGGCTGAAGGATGTTGAAATCGCAAAAGGCATAGTAGCCCGAAATCAGCATGGGCACGATCATGAACATCAGAAAGCCGATGGTGAACGGCGCGGTGCAGATCATGCCGGCGATGTGTTCCTCGTTGATTTTTTCGCGGAAGGTCTTTTTCGGCTTCCTTGCGGCCAGCTGGGCCATGGCGTTTTCCTCCCTTCAGGAGACGGACGTACAAGAGAAGGGGGCGAAGCCGTCAGGCTTCGCTCCCCGTTATACAGCGCAGGATTATTTGAGGTTCGCGGGGCAGTTTTCGATCAGCTGGGCGGCGGCGTCAGACGCGCTCATCGCGCCGTAGCAGATCGCCTCCTGCAGCTCGTCCACCAGGCTGTAGAACTCGCTGGCGCCGGCGGGATCGGCCGGGGGCACATCGGAGGAGTTGGGGTTGACCACGTTGTTGATATAGGCGATGACCTTCTGGTTGCTTTCGTCCAGCAGGTCGGCAATGCCGTCAGCGGTCGCGGCGGCCGCGGGGATGCCGCGCTCGCCCAGCAGGATCTTGTTCGCTTCGACGGAATTGGTCCAGAAGTCCACGACGGCCACGGCGGTATCCGCGTGCTTGGTCTTCGCGGCGACGGAGAAGAACTGGCTGGGCTTCAGGTAGTTGGACTTGGCGGGTTCAGGAGACGGCCAGCTGGTCAGGCCGATCTCGACGCCTTCCGGCGCGGCGTTCTGCATGGCGGTCACCTGGTTGGACCAGAAGAACGCGCACCAGCTCATGTAGGCGGGATCAGCGCCATAGACCATGGGATCCTGCTCCACGGTGCCCACGGCGGTCTCGGCGAAGACTTCGCTGCCCAGCAGCCAGCCTTCCTTGAGGCCGGTTTCATACAGGGAGAAGAACTTTTCGGCGTCCTCCTTGGTGATGTTCAGCTTGCCATCCTTGAACAGGGCGACGTCGTAGCCGCGCAGGATATAGCCGAATACCATGTCGGTGCCGTAGCCGATGTTGGTCTTGTAGCCGGTCTTTTCATAGATTTCCTTGCACAGCGCCATGAACTCGTCCAGCGTCATGTTGTCCTTGACGGTGATGCCGGCGCCGTCCAGCAGCGTCTTGTTGTAGAGCAGGGCGGGCGCGTTCACGCCGATGCACACCGCGTACAGCTTGCCGTCCACAGTACCGGCGTTGATGATGCCCTCATTGACGCCGTCCAGCTTCAGCGCGCCGCTCTCCACATAGGGGTTCAGGTCCAGCAGCAGGCCGCTCTGGGAATACTGGTTCAGGTACTGGTAGTCCATCTGGATGACGTCCAGGGTGTCGCCCTGCGCGTCCGCGGCGACCTTCTTCCAATAGTCGTCCCAGGAATTCGGCACTTCGGTGAAGGAGACGCCTTCATGCCCTTCGGCGAAGAGCGCCAGCGCGTTGTGCGTGCGTTCGTTGCGGGTCTGGTTGCCCCACCAGGTGACGAGGATGTTCTCGTCGGCCAGCGCGCCGGTCAGGCAGGTGCAGGCCAGCATGATCACGGCCAGGAACAGTGCGACTTTCTTCATGGGGATTCCTCCTTTTTGATGTTTCGGTTCTGCCGAACCGTATTACAAACGCGGCGGTGTCTGCCGCGCCTGGAATCATGACGGACGCCCGGCTATGCGAGCGCGTCCCGGACGGTCTGCGCGATATCCTGCGGGGTCAGGCGGTAGGCGGTCAGCAGCTCGTCATAGGACTGTGCGGAGGTGCCGAAGCAGTCCTGAATGCCCATCCGCTTCACGCGGACGCGGCTGTCCGCGGGGCCCTCGGCCAGCGCCTCGCAGACGGCGGAGCCCAGACCGCCGATGATACTGGCCTCCTCGACGGTCACCGCGGCCCTCATCCCGCGCGCGGCCGCCTGAACGCCGGCGGTATCCAGCGGCTTGATCGTATGCACGTTGACCACGCGGACGGAAATGCCCTCAGTTTCCAGCGCGCGGGCGGCTTCCAGCGCCTGCCAGACCATGTATCCGGTCGCGTAGATGACCGCGTCTTTGCCGTCGCGGGCCTGGGCAACCTTCCAGGGGTCGAACGGCGCGTCTTCCGCGGTGATCACGGGCACCGGGTTCCGGTTCACGCGGAGATAGCACGGGCCGTCCGTCGCCGCGGCGACGCGGACGAAGCGCTGGGTCTCGACATAGTCCGCGGGGGAAAATACGGTCATGTTGGGCAGCGCGCGCATCAGCGCGATATCGTCCACGGACTGGTGCGTTTTGCCGTCGCCGAAGTCCGACAGTCCGGCGGAGGACCCGCAGATCTTGACATTCAGCCGCGGAATCGCGACGGAGGAGCGGATCTGGTCATACGGGCGGCCACTGGCAAACACGGCGAAGGTGCTTGCGAACGCGACGTGCCCTGTCAGCGCCAGGCCGGCGGCGACGGAGATCATGTTTGCTTCGGCGATGCCCATCTGGAAGT
>CAMNEH010000109.1 GCA_946536315.1 uncultured Clostridia bacterium | reverse complement strand
CGGCTTCACGGCCCTGGAAGTAGATATCGCTGTTCTGAGCGGTACCGGCCTGATGAGGATGCTCGGGATTCAGCGCGCGGGCGCGGAACTCGTCGATCTTGTCCCACGGCACGATGCTCTTGAGCTCTTCATAGTTGTTCTTGGGATCGATGGCGTCGATCTTCTGGATCTCATGGCTGGTGCGGAAGCCGTCGAAGAAGTGCAGGAACGGCACGGAGCTCTTCAGGGTCGCCAGGTGGGCAACCAGCGCCATGTCGTGCGCTTCCTGGACGGAGTTGCTGGCCAGCATGGCGAAGCCGGTCTGGCGGCAGGCCATGACGTCGCTGTGGTCGCCAAAGATATTCAGGGCGTGATAGGCCAGGGCGCGGGCGCTCACATGGAACACCGCGGGGGTCAGCTCGCCGGAGATCTTGTACATATTCGGGATCATCAGCAGAAGGCCCTGGGACGCGGTGAAGGTGGTGGTCAGCGCGCCGGCGGACAGGGAGCCGTGCACAGCGCCAGCGGCGCCGGCTTCGGACTGCATTTCCGCGATGCGGACGGTCTGCCCGAACAGGTTCTTGCGGTCATGGGCGGCCCACTCATCGGCGACCTCGGCCATGGGCGAGGACGGCGTGATGGGGTAAATGGCGGCCACGTCGCTGAACGCGTAAGCGACATGGCTGACGGCGGTATTGCCGTCAATGGTCAGTTTGATGGACATGGGGAACAACCTCCTTTGTGTCTTGGAAACGTACATGACATACGATCCTGCGGCGGCATACCAAAAAAGCCGCCGCATTCCTCCGCTCCTGCATTATAATTGTTCTTCGGGCGCTTTGTCAAGGTTTTTGTAAGCGCGCAGTATAACGCTTGAAGTGAGTGACTATACATCTGTTTTTTTCATGTTCGTATTTTCCCTCTGTTCAAACGACAGGATTTGTGGTATTCTATGGTTGACCCATTCCTGCCGGCGGCATTTTTTCAGAACGCGCTGCCATGCCGGCCCAATGTCCGTATAAACCATCGGAATGATTCGGAAAGGAGTCAGACGATTATGGAACACCTATTGCGCAATCTCTTCGATTATCAGAAATTTTCAGGCAACGCCGCCCTGCAGGACGTCATTGACGCCGTTCACTCGCGCTATGCCATGCGCGAGCTGCAGCTGGACGAGATGGAGCTCGTATCAGCGGCGGGCGTCGCGGAGCAGCCCGTCAGTCTGAACAAGGCGAAGAAGCCCGGGAAATGAGCGCCCTGAGCCTCGAAGCCATTTATACGGAGTATCGGAACAAGGTCATGGGTTACATCCGCAACCGCATCAACAGCTGGGCGGACGCGGAGGATTTGTGCGCTGACGTATTCGAAAAGGTCCAGCGCAAGCTGCCGGAGTACGATGAGAAAAAGGCTTCCGTCAGCACCTGGATTTTCACCATCACCCGCAACACGGTGATTGACTATTTCAGGCGGTCCAGGCCGTCTGAGGAGCTGAACGAGGAGTGGTCCGACGATTCCGCCGTCGAGGAGGGGATCCTGCAGACCGAATCCCTGACCGAGCTGGCGTCGGCGCTCAAAAAACTGCCGCAGCAGCTGATGGACATCGTGGTGCTCAGGTATTACGACGGCAAGCCGCTCACGGAAATCGCTCAGATGATGAGCCTGAGCTACGGCGCCGTCAAGCTCCGGCACCAGAATGCCTTGGCGCTGCTGAAAGAATACATGCAGGTCGGCCATCCCTGAAAAGACGCGCAGGCATCAAAACCGCCTGCGCTTTTTCTCTGGCCGGCCAAAGGGGAGGTACCATGAAAAAAGCGGCCATCCAGATCGCGGTGTGCGCGGTATTGCTGATCATGTTCTGCGCGGTCAGCCGGTTCGTCTTTTTTCGTGATTACACAGTCTATATGGCGATCCCGGCCGGTCTGCGCGAGGGCGAGGACTGGCGCCGCCTCCGCCTGGAGGCGGGCGCGCCGGACGTGCTGCGGCCCGGCGAGGTCAGCCGCGAGGGCGATTACCTGCGCGTGCGGATCGACCCGCAGCGCGCCGGCGAATCCGACCTGACGCTGATGAACGCGGACGGGGAAGCGCTGGCAATGTCCGTCCTGCGGGTGAACCCCTTCCACACCGTCTACGACCGCACCAACGGCGGCTTTACCGGCGACAGCGCCGTGCTGGTCGCCGCGACCGCGTTCTGGCTGACGGTCAGCGCGATCATGCTCTGGCATTTTTTCCGCGCGAAGGGCGTCGCATTTTACAGCTACGGCACGATCTATTTTTCGGGATTTTCGCTGTTCGCGCTGGTCAGCGGGCTGCTGCTGCTGAGGATTACGGTGCTGCACATCACGAATCCGGCGCAGTACAACATGTTCGCCGCCCAATCGGCGCTGTCATCGGCGAGCACCAGCTTCATGTGGCTGACCATGCCGCTGATGTTCCTCTTCGCCGTGGCGATGGCCGTCAGCAACATCGAGCTGCTGAGACACGAAAAGCCCAGGCCGCAAAACGCGCTGGGCATCCTGGTGGCTGTGCTGCTGCTGGCCGGTGAGGCCGTGGGACTGTACCTGTTCACGCGCAACTTTTCCGGCGCCGAATGGGAAGCCCGACTGCAGAACACCCTGCAGAACACCTATGCCACCGTGTTTGTCTATTTTGAGTGCATGCTGACCGGCGCCATCATCTGCGGCGTCGCGGCGGCGCGGCACTGGCCCGCGCCCGACAAGGATTTTATCGTGATCCTCGGCTGCTGGTTCCGCAAAGACGGCACCCTGCCCCCGCTGCTGCGCGGGCGGGTGGACCGCGCCATCGAATTCTGGAATTACCAGCGCGCCGCCGCCGGGAAGGAGGCCATCCTGATTCCCAGCGGCGGACAGGGGAACAACGAGCCGATGCCGGAGGCCGACGCGATAGCGCGCTACCTGCTGGAGCAGGGCATTCCCGACGCGCTGATCTGTCCTGACCGGACCTCGATGAACACGTATCAGAACATGTCGCACGCCCGCGCGATCATCGAAAACATCTATCCCGGCGGAAAAACCGTGTTCGCCACCACCAATTACCACGTGTTCCGCAGCGGCGTCTGGGCAGCCAACGCCGGCCTGCGCGCCGAGGGCATCGGCGGGAAGACGAAATGGTGGTTCTGGCCCAACGCGTTCATGCGCGAATGCATGGGGCTGCTCCGCCAGCGCTGGAAGATGGAGCTTTCGCTGCTGCTGGCGCTGATCACGTTTTTTGTGCTTCAGTCGATGTTACTGGGCTGAGGCAGGCTCACCGTAGGATCTGATACAGGACGAACCGGCCGGGCATGGCCTCCAGCTCGAAGACCGATTCGCCGTTCACAGTATACAATGGCGGGAGCGTGACGCCGCGAACGGGGTCGCGGAGCGCCCCCGCGTTTTTGACGTGCAGCCGCACGAGCTCGCGCTGGACGCCCTCCATGACGTATGGGTACAGGATCAGGCTGTCGTTGTCATAGACGAACAGGCTGATGCGCGCCGGCCCCTCCAGCCACGCGCCGCGGACGGGGAACGCCTGGCGGATCCGGCTGAGCGCCTCCGCCGGCAGCTGGTACAGGTCCGGCATCGCGTCCGGCATCGCCAGCGTCCACAGCCGGCCGTCGGCATAGTCGTCCCTGAGCAGCAGGCCGTAGCTCTCCTCGGCGTGGACGGCCTTGACGACCGCCCAGGTCGCGTTGTTGCGGAATTCCGCGACCGGCAGGGTCACCGGCCGCTTCATGGCCGGGAACAGGTACCGGTGGCGTCCGGCCTCCTCCACACGGCAGGCGTCGGCGGTGACCCGGCGGCCGTTCAGCCGCACCGAGGTCAGCCGTTCCAGTCCGCGCCCCCGCACCGCGTCCACAAACCCTGTGGTGACGATGGCGTCGCCGCCGGTCCGGCCTAGCCAGGCCTCCAGGCGGTCGACGACGTCCGGATCACAGGCGGACGAGCGCGTCAGCAGCAGCTGCGACGCGTGATCGGGGAAATACGGCGTGCACACCACCGGCAGGCCGCACATGCCCAGGAAATCCTGCGCGTTGTCCTCGCCCTGGCAGTGGTCGGGCAGGTAGCACCACACGCCCTCCGGCCGGCCCGCGTAGTCCAGCACCGCGTCCAGCTTGTCCAGCTGAAAGCCCAGCGCCGGGGTATACATATGGTCCGCCAGGGACTGGAAGCAGAACAGCATCATTTCCCGCGGCCGGGCAAATGCCGTCAGGTACGCCTGCTCCAGATAGTGCTCGGTGATGTGGGTGTCGAAGGTGTCGAACCACCCGCCGCCGTTGTGCCCCGGCCACATGTTTTCCATATAGGTCATCAGCGAAAAGCTCAGGTACCGCGGCAGGTGCTGGTCGGTCGTCACCGGGTCGCGCGTTTCCGTGCCGGTATAGATGAGGTCAAACAGTTTCCGCTGCGCCTCGGGATTGTAGCCGGTCTCCTGGTAGCTTTCCGCCCAGTTGGGGTACTTGATGGTGATCCGGCAGCGCGGGTTCGCGGCCTTCGCGGGGGCGATGACGTCCTCCTCGCTGACGCGGCGCATCAGGTCCAGCCGATAGCGCCGCCAGCTGCCGTCCGTCACGCCGTGCGCCGCGTTGTAGGCGTTCTTTTCCCGCACGCAGTCCGGGCACATACAATTGGTAAAAAAGAAATCGTCAATGATGAACTCGTCGAAGTGCGTCGCGGTGAACGCGCTCACCTCGCGCAGCCTGGCCCGCATGTTCGGGTCGTTATAGCAGAAGGTGTCGAACAGCCGCGCCTTCGGCTTGTCGCCGGGCGGGGTCGGGATGACGGTCGTCAGCCCGCCGGCCACCTCGATGCCGTGCGACTCAAACACCTCCCGGCACATTTCCACCTGCTCATGCGTGGCCAGCTCCCCGCGCCACGCCTCCAGGTAGACCTTGTCGAGCCTCAGGTGCTTCAGCATGAAGGCCAGCTGACGCTCCAGCGCTTCCCGGGTCACCGTCGCGGTCGCGTGCGCCACAAAATAGGTGACCAGGGTAAAGTTGCGGTAGTGGCCGCGCTTCGCCGGCGCTCCGCCGCCCGTCTCAGGCGCGGACGCCTCCTTTTGATCGCGTTCACGCAGAACGCCGTAAAAGCGGTTGACCACCGTCCGCATGTCCTCAGGCAGGCGCTTCATGCCCTCGTCGGCCATGTCCACGGGCACGCCGTAGCACGCCTCCGCCATGCTGCCGGCGATGCAGGTCAGCGTATCGCAGTCCCCGCCCAGGGAGACCGCGGTGCGGATGGTGTCCTCGAAGCCGTTTCCCTCCAAAAAGGCGGTGATCGCCTCCGGCACGGTCTCCTGGCAGCTTTCCACATGGTGATAGGCCGGGCGGATCTGGTCGCAGGTGCGGGAAAGGTCATAGTGGAACTCGCGGGTGATATACCCGCGGATTTCTTTTTTATCGCTGCCCGTGCGGGCCAGGAAGATGGCGCTGGCGACCGCCTCCGCCCCCTTGATCCCCTCCGGGTGATTGTGGGTCACCTCCGCCGTCAGCCGGGCCATGCGCCGGGTCTCCGCCAGCGTATCGTACAGCCAGCCCGCCGCGGCCACCCGCATGGCCGAGCCGTTGCCAAAGCTGCCGTACGGCTGCGGATCAGCGCTGCGCAGCCAGTGGTGGAACCTGCCGCCATAGCCCGCGTCCGGATAGCGCCGGCCCCAGTCCCGCATGGCGCGGATCAGCGCGGCCCTGACGGCGCTGTCATCCCGGCCCAGGGTGTCCATCAGCGCTTCCGCCACCGCGACGGTCATCACGGAGTCGTCCGTAAACGCCGATCCCACGCTGAACAGGGGGAAATCCTTGGTTTTCCCACCCTGGTCAAATTCATACGGCGCGCCGATCATATCTCCCAAAATGGCTCCGAGCATTTTCCGTCCTCCTGCTTTCGTTGTTGCGTTATCTGATGTGCTCCGTGTTGAGCACGGCGTCGCGGTACAGGTTCATCAGCTGTTCCTCCGCCGTCGGCGTATTCTCACCGTACATGAGGCTGAGCAGGCCCCTTTCAGCGGGTGCCAGGCTGTCCAGCGTGACGCGCCAGGCGGCGATCGCCTGCCGGCGCTCCTCCCCGGCCGCTTCATAGATGGGGTTCATGATCTCGTCCAGCGCCATCTGCCACAGCGTGGCGCCGCGGCGGAACGCCGACGCCGGATTCCCGGCCGCCAGCCGGACCGTGTCCCTGAGCGCCCGGGCGGAGGTGGCGTCATAGCGTTCCACGACCTCGCTGTCGCTGCCGTTCAGGCCGCTGATGGCCCGGCTGCTTTCGTCATACGCCTTTGCTTCGTCGAGGGCGGAATGCTCGCCTGTCAGGCTGTCCGGCCGGGCGTCCGGCATCGTATGGATGCTGCAGCACAGGCTCGCGCACTTCAGCCGCAGCGCCTCTGTCAGAGCTTCCCCCCTCGGCGCGCTCCCGGACGCTCCGATCGCCGCGGCCACCTGTTCCCGCTCCCTCAGCAGCGCTTCCCTCCGGCTGCCCGTCGCCGACTCCAGCAGCAGGTCGTACATCCTGACCGTATCCTCGCGCATCCGCGCCGCCGCCTCCGTATTCACCGCGTCCGCGTATTTGTCCATGTACGTGTCAAACAGCGTCTTTTCCGCCATCACGGCGCTCTTCGCCTCCGAATCCCCCGCCGCGTACAGCAGCGCGTACTGCCTGTTGATCTCCCCGCGCCAGATGGCGGCGGCCTGCTCCCAGTCGCCCTCCTGCGCCGCGGCCTCCGCGGCCTTCGCCACCGGCAGGTGCTCCGCGCAGGTATGCAGGGTGTACCGAGCCTCGCTCCCGCCCAGCGCGTTCAGCGTCAGCCGGCAGTGATCGCCGTCCCGCGGCAGCAGGTCCGGGTCGAAGCCCGGCGGGTTCGTGCCGTTCAGCTTGGAATACACCATGCTGATCCGCGGCGTGCCGGTGATACCGTCGCCGAACGTATAGGTCAGGATCGCGCTGTTGACCACATACGGGTGGCCGACATCGCCCGCCTGCACCGTATACGAATAGGGGAAGCTTTTCTCCTCGCCCGGCGCGAGGCTGGAGATGCTGCCGATCACCCCGAAGCCCGCCAGGCTGTCCGTCACCGACAGGTTTTTCAGCTCTTCCTCGCCCGTGTTTCTGACCGTGATCGTATACTGGATGGTCTCGTTCAGCTCATAATACGCCCCGTTCGCGGGACCCGGAATCTCCGCCTTCACCAGGCTCACGCCGACCTTTTTGCCGTAGATCGGCCCCAGCGGGTCCTCGTCCTTGTCCAGCGGCTTTTTGGTCAGGGCCGTCGCCTCGTTGCTCGGCCAGCTGCCTTCGTTGCCCTCTCCATCCCTGCGTTCCGCCACAGCCATGTTCTTCACATAGCCCACCACCGCCGCCTCATACCCGGTGACGACGTGGTCCGGCACGCTGCACGGCTGGCTTTCATCGGGCGCAATGCTGGCAAAGCTGCCCACAGTCGCGCCCTTGTCGGTCACGGTCACGTCCGTGACCGGCGCGTCCGTCGTATTCGTCACCGTCAGGCCCCAGTGGATCGGCTCTCCCGCCTCGAAATACTCCCCGTTCCCCGGCGTGGAAGCCGTCTTTTTCAGCGACAGGGCCGAAGGCTCCTCTTCGGGAATCGAATCCCGGCGGAACCAGAACGTCAGGCTGACCTCATTGCTTTGGCACAGCTTTTCATCGAGAATACTATGTCCATCCGCGCCGTATCCAAATAAGCTCTCTTTTGCGACGAAATAGCCATAATACACAGGATCGTCCGGGGTAAAGATCCGGTTTTCTTCATAACCCGAACCGCTTCCAAAGACTTCGCCAGTCCACTCAAAAGTATCGGTATGACGATAGATTTTATTTGTCGTGTATGTGAAAGGCTCACCAGGCTGCAGAATTTTTTGAACACTGTTATCATTTTTCGGATAGACAGCCAGAGGGATATTCCCTGTATTGACAACTGTTACCTCACATAAAAAATAATAATTGTGGTGAGAAATACCGTCTTCTATCCGTTCAACACCGTCCGATGTGAAGGACGAAATATACAAAGACGGCTTCGGTTCTTCTGTCGGTACTTCCCCAGTGGCCGGGATCGGCTCGGTCTTCACATGACTGGGATCGTTTTTGCAGGTATAGGTCAGCACGCCGTCCTCGGTCGCGGTGGGCGCTTTGGTGATCACGCCCTCGTCCCAGTCGTGCCCCAGCGCCGGTGCGGGCTTGGTTTCCGTGCGCCCGCACTGGGCGCAGGTGTGGGCCTGCTCCCCCGCCTCTTCGCAGGTCGGTGCCACCGTCACACTCCACGGGCCGTAGCTGTGCCCGGTCGTCGGAATCACTTGCGTCTCCACCTCATCGCAGCGGGCGCAGGTACGGGTCCGGCTGCCCTGCTCAGAGCAGGTCGCCTTCTTCAACACCTTCCAATCGCCCCAGTCATGTCCCAGCGGCGGCGTGGTCTGCTCAAATTCCGTCTTTGAGCAGTATCTGCAGATATACCGATTGCCCCCCGGCCGCGTACACCATGGCGACTGAGGCCGGACGAGCCATGCGTGCTGCCCGTCCGGCGATTTCGGACAGCCTGACGTCGAAGGTGCTGCCAACACCGGAGGCACCGCCGCCAGCATGAGCGTCAGCAGGACGAGCACCGCAAGCGCTGTCCGCAGTTTCGATTTCATGGTTCCGTCCCCCTTTGACTCCAGTCGTGATCGTGTATGTTTCGTGTCAAGCGCGCTTCGGATCTTGCATATATCTTTATTATACGGGATAAAACAGGCGTTGTCCATCATCCGGCCGGCATTTTTCACAAAAAAAGTCCGGATGGTGTCAATCCATCCGGAAGCGAATCGAGAATTCTCGATCACTGTTTCAATCGTGTAGTAAAGAGGGACTCATATCGGTCCTTTTCAGCACGGAATCCCAGCGTCCGCCGATTCATTCGGCGGATGAG
>CAMNEH010000108.1 GCA_946536315.1 uncultured Clostridia bacterium | reverse complement strand
CAGTTGATCCAACGGCATCCATAGAGGACCTGATGCCCTGGGCTCCGGAGATTCAGCAATTGTTCCACGTTGTTGGTTAATCGCGGAATATTGAGCGCTTACATTATACCTTATCACCCTTCGCGCCCATTCCTTTTCTTACAGGATTTAGTCTGCGCAGCTTATTGTACCCTCTCTTTTCTCTTTCCAGAGTTCAGCTCTTGTTACAAAAAAGGACTGCCTCTATTGAGACAGTCCCCTTTCTTCATCAATATGATTGTTATATCCTATGAAAATAATACTTCAATATATAATACCGTATGTTCTTTGACCTCAGGTTATTTCGTTTTTTCAGTATCAAAACCGATTATCTTGTAAAAGACCATGTTTCCTGACTCGATCTTGGGATATAATACGTTTCTCCTCCAGAATACGTTACACCAGTAATAGTAATCTTGATTTTGTATGCTTGACCCACTCCATATACCGTACGTTTTATTGTCTTAGTGCTTCCAGGTCCAATCGTGACTGCCGACCCTAAAGAATATGAACCGCTATTAACCACATTCCCCATATAATCATACATGGTCATGTCAAAGTCAAAATCTTTGATTACTTTTGTACTGCATCTGTTGGTAACCGTCATTCCAAGCAAATTATAGTTATAGATACCAAAGCCTATAGAATCTAACGATATTGGATTGATTGGTTCAATAATGACATTTATACTTGCTCTTTTATCACTTCCATCAGTCGATGAAGCATATATTTTGCATTTTCCTGCATTTTTTCCTGTAATGTATCCTCTACTATCAACAGCCGCAATATAACTGTTTTCCGACGACCAAGAAATCTTTTTGTTCGTTGCATCCGCTGGATTTACAGTTACAGACGCTCTTGCTGTATCTCCCTCATTAATTACAATCCTATTCTGATCCGGCTTGATCGATGTTACAGATTGAATAACCGTCACTTTACATACAGCTTCAGCACCTGATCCATCTGCTGCAACTGCTTTAATTGTACATGTACCCGTCTTTTTTCCGGATATCGTACCATTTGAAGCGGTTGCTATCTTATCATCTGAAGATGACCAAACGACTTTTTTATTTGTTGCATTATCCGGTGATACTGTAACGTTTATTTTTTGTGTTTTTCCTTTGCCAACAGTAATGCTGGATGCAGACAGTACTATTTTTGACGTTCCTTGATTAACTGTTACCTGTATCTGTACTTTCTTTTGTTGTTTTACATTAGGCTCATCAAGCACCCCTGTTACAACGGCTTTACCTTTGGCAATGCCAAGAATTTGCCCTTTTGCATTTACTTCCACAACACTTGTATCGGAAGAACTCCAAGTAATATCAGGATACGTTGCATTCTCAGGCTTGATTTTAATCTCTGGCAAATCATAAGGTTTCTTGCCAACTAAGATTGTCAAAGACTTTTTACTTGCTGTTATACTTTCTACTGGTTGATAAACCGTAACACTGCAAGACTGCGAAGCTTCTGTTCCATCTTTAAAGGTTGCGTTGCAGGTAATCTTTGTTTTTCCCATTGACTTGCCAAATACTGCACCATTATCAACCGTAGCAATTGATTTATCCTCTGTTGACCATTTTATTTTAGCTCCCTTACCTAAAGCATCAACATCATATATTGGCTTTATATCGACCCTTTTTCCCTTAGGAACCAATACATTGTCAGGCTCTAGTTGCAATATTGATTTTTCTACGATCGTTTCTTCATCTTTTGCTGCAGGTTCTTCGACAGCATCAGTGTCCTTTGACGGACCAAACGAAAAAGCAACGCCACGGCTGTTATCTTCCTGTTCCGTAGCATATGCACAGTTAACTAAGCCAGAGCATAATGATATTGAATACAGCAAAACAAGCAATAGAACTAAGCGCTGAGTATGAGTACGTACATGTCTCATAAATAATCCCCCTTCAATTGATATTCTAAATAAATTATATTCATTATTAACCCTCATGTCAAGTTATGCATAAATTATTTTCGCCACACTGCTCTGCCATGTCTGTACATAAAACTGGACTTGTCCTTTACATGAAGGCACTCCCGGGGAGTTAAGATGCCGCCTGGATTGTGCTTCAGATCATGGAAAGTATACCCGTAGTTTTTATTCCCTGACCATCATCACTTTGACAGCGGAAGCTTTATCATCGCGGCAGAGCAGCATGGCCTGATCCATCTGCCCGAGCAGAAATCTGTGGCTGATGAGCGGTTTGACATCCACCAGGCCGTTCTTGATCATGTCGATGCAAAGCGGGAAAAACAGGGCGGCGCAGCAAAGGAATAGCGCAGCTGCAGGCGCTTGAAATGCATCCGGTTGATGTCCAGCGTGCAGAGGCTTTCCTCCTTGTTCTTCGCGATGCCGATCATGCTGATCACGGCGCCGAAGGAAGCAAATTCCACAGCGTCCGCCAGCGTCGCCGGCGGCGTGGTCACCAGCACGCGGTCGACCTGCTCGCCGAGCAGGGCTTCGCGCGGATCGGTTACGGCGGTTCGCTACACCGGCGGTCATCATCCGTTAGAATCGTGCCATGCCCGGCACACAAAAAAGGAGGGGTCAGCTTCCCCTCCTCTCCAATGGATCGTTATTCTATGGGAACAAAATCCAGTTCGCTGAAGAAATCGATGCTCATCTGGATCGCTTCCTCGCTCAGTCCCTGGCCGTTCAGGGTCATCTGCTGGCTCGGGACCAGGTCAAACTCGACCATATAGCCCTCGTAGACCGTGATGATGCTGATGTAGTCCGTTTCGCCGTAGGATTCCTGCACGATCATCAGCTGAGTGCCGTGCGCGGTCTCGCGGTAGGTGACCTCGACCACGTCGCCGCTTTTGGTAAAGGTGTCGATCAGCCACTGTTTTTCCTCATCGGTCATGTCGTTCATGCGCCTGACGTCGGCGAACTGCTCATCAAACTCCACCACCAGGTAAGCGCTCGGCCTGGTTTTGTCGTCCGGCCCGATCGCTACGAGCGCGCCTTCGTTGTCCTTGCTCATGATCTGGGTGCTATACCCTTCGGGCACGGCGCACTGCAGCCTGAACACGCCGTTCATATCGATCACGCCGAGCTGCTGCTTGGCGTCCTCCTCCGCCAGCGCGGCGCAGCTGAACAGCAGCAGGGAAAGGGCCAGCAAGAGGGTCATAGTTTTTTTCATGGCGAATGTCCTCCTCGTAATGCGCGCGTCAGTTCGGCGTGGTGGATACATAGAAGCGGCTGATATAGCCGATGATGCCCGTGGTCGGGTCCTGTACCTGATACCAGCGGTCGGTTTCACCGATGACGGTCAGGATCTCGTTCTGCCGCACCTGGCGGATCAGCTGCGCCTTTTCGTTCGGCGCGAAACGCAGGTGCGACCAGCCGGCGACCCGCTCCGGCTTACCGTAGACGATGAAGGGGGTCGTCACCAGGCGGAAGGTCTTGAACTGGCTGTTCATATTGCGGTACTGCTTGGCCATCGCCGCGTCCTCGACGGCGGCGACGTCCTGGTTGCTGGTCTTTTTCTGGTTGTCGGCGGAGGGCGCGATATAATCATAGCTCAGGTATTTGACCATCATATAGCCGTCGCCGTAGCTGCCGACGTTGTAGTCGATCACCGCCCAGCCGTTGGCGATGTACTTCACCGTCAGCGGGGTGCCGTAGGGGATCTTGGCGATCAGGTTGTTGTTCTTGATTTCCGGCGTGCTGCGCAGGTTGACGGTCGTCCCCTTCTGAGGACTGACATACATGGTGAAATCCGCGTGCGCGGCGGGAATGAGCATGACCGTCAGCGCGGCCATGAGCGCCAGGGATACAATGCGTTTGTACATCAGGCAAACCTCCTTATGGTTCGTAGCGTTTCGCGCAGAAAACGGGCCGCCTGTCGGGGCGGCCCGTAGATCTGACCTTCAGCATCAGCCGGGAGCCATCACTGCTCCCTCAGCTGCCACCAGGAATAGTTGGGCGACGAGGTCGTCTCGAGTGAGCCGTCGGTATAGCGTACGCGCGTGACCGCGATGTAGACGCGGTAAACGCGGTCCGGGTTTTCCAGATAGACCGTGCCGGTATAGTCCGTTTCGTACGGTTTGATGCGCGATTGCAGCAGCGTGGTGTTGACCGGGCTGTTCTGCTGGCCGTACTCGTCGCAGGTATAGAAGGAGACCAGGTACTGTTTGACCGTCTTGGTCGGATTGGTGTTCTTGACCTCAAACTTGAAGGAAATACGCTTGGTGCTGACCTTCTGCCATCTGCCCGTGGCATTCTGCGGAATGACCAGCGATACCTTTTCCGGCGCTGCCGTGGGCCTGGCGGTGGGCTTTTTCGTCGGGGCTTTGGTGGGCGCTTTGGTCGGGGCCTTCGTCGGGGCCGGGGTGGGCGCCTTGGTCGGGGCCGGGGTGATGGTAGGCACCGGCGTCGGGGTCTCGTACACCACCTGCTCCTCGGACGTGTTCACCGGGTACATCAGGATGGCCTGCTTGCGCTGGAAGTAATAATTGAAGGTGAATTCCGCTTCCTGATACTTGACCACCGCGCTGAAATGGTCGTTGTCCGACTTGTACGAGGTCAGCGTGCAGCCGTACTGCGCGATATACTGGCTGAAGGCCTCATAGTCCGCCGAGCTGACGTTGTAGTACGTCACCATGCGGCGGCCGTCGACCAGGTTCTGCTCCTCATCCGCCGGCCGCTTGAGGATCGCGCTCAGGGACGGCAGCTCCGTACGGAGTGAGGAAAAGGATGGGAACAGTCCACCGCCCAGCGCGGTTGAGGCCAGCATGACCAGCGCCAGCAGCAGAACAAGTCCGGTGTAAACATGCCTTCTCATAGTCTGCCTCCTTACTTCTTCGGTGTATACAGCTTAAAGGGAACAACGCCCTTTACCGCCTCCGCGGGCTGAATTTCCTGCCCATCATGGTCCAGGTCCAGCAGGTGGTACAGCCGGTTGCCCATGCCCAGCTCCGCCATGTAGCTCAGCTGGCGGTGCCCGTGGCGGGTTTCGATGCGCTCGCGCATCGCTTTGCCGTCCTCGGGGCTGAGCGCGTAAATCAGGTCGACGGACGCCTGATCGACCGCCAGGATATCCAGCGAGGCCAGGATGCCGATATTCGGCGTTTTCACCGGCTCAGCGGCGACGCCTTCGCAGTCGCAGGAAACGGAGATATTGCGCAGCACGTTGATGAACGCGTTGTGCTCCCCGAAAAAGTCCACCGTCGCCTTGGTGGATTCGCTGATCTTTTCCATCAGCTCTTCCTGAACGACGCCCCAGTCGTCGCCGTCCTTGCTGTGGATCATACCCTTGCCGATCCGGCCGTCGGCGCAGCCGATGCCCAGGTTTTTGTTGGAGCCGCCAAAGCCGCCCATCGTATGGCCCTTAAAGTGCGTCAGCGTCAGCAGCGAATCGTAGCGCGGCATATGGCTGCCGACCGACATCTGATCAAACCACTTGCCCCCGCGCACGGGCAGCATCACCGTGCCCTCCTCGTCCATGATGTCCACCGGCGCAAAGTCCCAGCCGTTCACGCGCAGGGTTTCCCGGTGCTGCGCCGTGGTATAGCGATCGCCGGAATAGAAGGTATTCGTTTCCACGATCGTCGCGTCCGGGAGCTGGGAGGCGAGGAAGGCTTTGATCCAGGCCGGCGGAATGATGTTCGGGCCGTGCGGCTCGCCGGTATGCAGCTTGACCGCGACCTTGCCGGTGATCGGCGCCTTGACCTTCTGGTAGATCGCGATCAGTCCCTCCGGGGACAGGTCGCGCGTGAAATACACGGTGGAGTAAGCCCCGGTGCGGGCGCTCACGGGTTCATAGCGGCTGCCGTCAGTGTGATCCATGCTGTTTCTCCTTTAATAGACCGTAAAGTAGGCAGGATTGTAGTTTTCGTCGTTGGCGAAGTCGATGGTTTCCGAGCTGCCGTCCGTGAAATAGACGCTCTGGACCGCAATGATCAGGTAGGCCATCTCTTCCTGATTGGTGATGTAGATGGTCGGGATCGCCCTGTCCGCGCCGGGATTGATCTGCAGGTCGAAGTGCTGCGTGGTGTCCGGCATGGACACGTTTTGGTCGCTGTCCAGCGCCATATAGACCAGGTCAAACCCCGATACCGTCTTTTCCGGATTATTGTTGACATACTTGCACTGGAAGGTGCACCGGCGGGTAGAAACCTGCTGGAGATAAGCTGATTTATCCACCATCTGTACGGACAACCGGTTCCCTTCCACCGCCATCGCGGTACCGAACGGCACCAGCAACAGGACGGCCAAAACAACTGATATCATCCGTTTCATGATATTTCGCGCTCCGGTTTGTGATTATTTGCCGAAAAGCGGTCACATTGCCGGACGTTTCATATCCGGTCGTTTTTCGGCGTCTCCTAACATTATAGCAAAATGTTTACAATTTGTCAAATATTCCGTGTATTGCAGGAAAATTGAACGCCAGTCCCCCCTGCGTTCAGGTCACTGTGTCACCATCCCCCATTCCTCCGCCAGCGTCATCGCGCGCCGGGCGAGCGCCGCAAGGCCCTCGACGCTGAAGCCGCCGTTATAGCCGTTGACGATCATCACAAAGGTCAGCCCGGTCTCCGGCTGCCAGAAGACGTCCGCCGTCAGCCCGTTATAGCGGCCCTGGTGCCCGTACCAGGTGGCGTGGCCCGTGGGCGAAACGTGCGTGACGAACAGGCCGTATTCACTCTCCGCCCGGACACTGCTGCCCGGTACGGCGGACTGGTCGGCGCACATCAGGCGGACCGTGTCCGCGCTCAGCAGGCGGCGTTCGCCGATCCGCCCGCCGTTTACCATCAGCGTGGCCAGGCGGTGCAGGCCGAGCGCGCTGATGTACAGCTTGCCGACCGTCAGGTCCGTATGCGCCGCGGGATCGCAGGTATCGTCATAGTCCGCGAGCGTCGCCAGCTCGCGCTTCGCCGTCGACAGGATGCTGCCGTCCTCGTTCATCAGATCGCTCAGATCCGTGGTATCCTGCAGCAGGCCCGGGTTATAGGCCGCGTCGATCTTCAGCGGCTCGAACACCAGGCCGCGCATGGCGGTATTCACGCTCTGCCCGCTGACCGCCTCGAGCAAGGAGCCCGCGAGCCCGCCGTTCAGGTTGGCGTAGACATACTTGCTCCCCGGGCGCACGGCGCGCTCGAAATAGTTGTTGCTGACCGGCAGATTCGCCCAGTCCGGATGATAGCGCGAGCCCTGCTTGATGGAGGAGGTATGCGACAGCACCTGACGCACGGTGATCTCGTCCTCGGGGAACGCCGGATTCACAACGCGCATGGGCAGCAGCGAGGTCAGCGGCGCGTCCAGGTCGAACAGGCCGGCCTCATACAGGCGCATCAGCCCGATGGCCGTGACCATTTTGGTCACCGAGGCGACCCGGAACTGGGTGTTCAGCGTTACCGGGTCCCCTGCGCGGTTGCGCGTCCCGTAGGCGCACATCACCATCGGCGCCCCGTACCGGCTGACGATCAGCGCGCCGCCGCGCACCCGGGCGGCGGCGAACAGCGCCTGCGCCGCCTCCTCCCGCGCGGTATCCGCCGTGTATTCCGTCAGAAAACCGTCGTCCAGCGGAAAGTCAAAGGCCGTGAGGTCCTCCATCACCCGCCTGCGGATGAAATCGTCCTCCGCCTCACCGGCCGCCGCGCCCGACAGGCAGAGCGCCAGCGCCGCGAGCGCGCAGACCAGCCGCAGGCAGCGTTTCATATAACGCTTCATTCCGGGTCCTCCGCCATTTTCTCCGCGCAGCGCAGCCCGTCGACCGCCGCGGACATGATCCCGCCGGCGCAGCCCGCGCCCTCGCCCGCCAGCCACAGCCCGGTCAGGCTGGACATCCGCCGCGCGTCCCGCGCGTACCTGACCGGGCAGGACGAGCGCGTCTCGACCGCCGTCAGCACGGCGTCCGGGGCGTCAAAGCCCTTCAGCCGCCGTCCGAAGATCCGCAGGCCGGCCTTGAGGTCCTCCTGCAGCGTGAGCGGCAGCAGGCCGTTCAGGTCCGTCGGACAGACGCCCGGGCGGTAGGTAGGCTGAACGTCGCCGAAGCGCCGCGTCGGCACGCCGCCGAAAAAGTCCTCCACGCGCTGCGCGGGCGCGGAATAATCCCCGCCGCCCAGCGCGAACGCCCGGCGCTCCAGCGCGCGCTGCAGGTCGAAGCCCGCCAGCGCGTCCTCGCCGGGAAAGTCCTCTGTCCTTACGTCCACCAGCACCGCGCTGTTCGCGTTGACGCCGTCGCGCAGGTACGGGCTCATACCGTTCACGCAGACGCCGCCCGCCTCGCTGGCCGCCGCGGCCACGACGCCGCCGGGGCACATGCAGAAGGTGTATACGCCGCGCCCGTCCGGCAGGTGCGCGCTCAGCCTGTATTCCGCCGCTGGCAGGCGCGGATGCCCCGCGAACGCGCCGTACTGCGCGCTGTCAATGCCGCTTTGCGTATGCTCGATGCGGAACCCGACGCTGAAGGGCTTCTGCGCGGCCTCGATCCCGGCCGCGCGCAGCGCCTCATGCGTGTCCCGCGCGCTGTGGCCGATCGCCATCAGCGCCCTGTCCGTCCTGAAGCACGTCTCGCCCGCCGGCGTCACGGCCAGCACGCCGCGCAGCCGGCCGTTTTCCGTCACCAGCCCGGTCACGCGCGCGCGGAACAGCACGCGCCCGCCGAGGGCCGTGATCTCCTCCCGGATCGCGCGCACCGTCGCGGGCAGGCGGTCCGTGCCGATGTGCGGGTGCGCGAGGCGCAGGATGTCCTCCGGCGCGCCGTGCGCCGCCAGCTCGCGCAGCACGGTGCGGCACAGCGGATCCTTGATGCCCGTGGACAGCTTGCCGTCCGAAAACGCGCCGGCGCCGCCCTCGCCGTACTGCATATTGCTTTCCTCATCCAGCTCGCGCCGTTCGGTCAGCGCGCACACGCACGCCGCGCGGCGGTCCACATCGTCCCCGCGCTCGAGCACGACCGGCGCCAGTCCCGCGCGCGCCAGGTACAGCGCCGCGAACAGGCCGGCCGGGCCCAGGCCCACCACCACCGGCGGG
>CAMNEH010000107.1 GCA_946536315.1 uncultured Clostridia bacterium | reverse complement strand
ATGGGAATGCCGCGCATCCGGCAGACCTTGAACAGCTTGACGGTCTGCTCCTCGACGCCCTTCGCGGCGTCGATCAGCATCACGGCGCTGTCGGCGGCGACCAGCACGCGGTACGTATCCTCGGAAAAATCCTGGTGTCCCGGTGTATCCAGGATATTGATATGATACCCGTTGTAGGAAAACTGCATCGCGCTGGACGTGACGGAAATGCCGCGCTGCTTTTCGATTTCCATCCAGTCCGAGGTGGCGAAGCGCTCGGCGCGCCGCGCCTTGACGCTGCCGGCCTGCCGGATGGCGCCGCCGTACAGCAGCAGCTTTTCCGTCAGGGTGGTTTTGCCGGCGTCGGGATGGCTGATGATGGCAAAGGTTCTTCTTCGTTCAACCTCTTGCGGAAGATTGGACACAGGGACTGGCCTCCTCATTGCTGCACAGAAATGCTGTCCGCTGCGTTCGCGGACACAGACTACTTTATATCAGACATCCCGGTGGTTGTCAATGCTTTTGTCAGCGCGAATCTCGTCACACAGTGACTGTTTCATCCGGGTGAGGCAGATTACGGTAGCGCGCCAGCACAGGCTGAACGGCGTCGCGAAGGAAGGCGGTCGTCTGTGTTTCCGCCAATCCGGTGAACCGCGCTGGGTCAAGCTCGCCCTGGATCGCTTCCGCGTCCAGCGGGAACGCGGGGTCGGCGCTCAGACGGTCGAGCAGGTCGCACGCGGCGCCCTCTTCCTTGACGCGCCGTCCGGAGGCCATCGACGCCTGCCGGATCACCTCGTGCAGGCGCTGCCGGTCGCCCCCGCGCTCCACGGCGCGCATCAGCAGCTCCTCAGTCGCCATGAACGGGAGCTCGGCTTCCAGGTGCTTCCGGATGACCCGGGGATAGACGGCCAGACCGGCTGTAACGTTCTCATACAGGATCAGCAGGCCGTCTGCGCATAAAAAGCCTTCCGCCATGCTCAGACGGCGGTTGGCGCTGTCGTCCAGGCTGCGCTCCAGCCATTGCTCCGCGCTGGTGGTGAGCGCGTTATGCGCGTTGCTGATCAGGTAGCGGGCGAGCCCGGTCATCCGCTCGGCGCGCATGGGGTTGCGCTTGTAGGGCATTGCGGAGGAGCCGACCTGCGTGGATTCGAAGGGCTCCTCGAGCTCCTTTTCATGCTGGAGCAACCTGAGATCAGTGGCAAACTTCTGGGCGGAAGCGGCGATCTGCGCCAGCGCGTTCAGCATGCGCGCGTCCTGCTTTCGCGTATACGTTTGTCCGGATACGGCGATGGGCGCCTGAAACCCCATTTTTTGGGTGATCAGCCGGTCGAGGGCCAATACCTTTTGCGTATCGCCGTGAAACAGGGTAAGGAAGCTCGCCTGCGTGCCGGTCGTCCCTTTGCAGCCCAGCGGCCGGAGCGTGTTCAGTACAAAGTCCAGCTCCTCCAGGTCAAGCAGCAGATCCTGCATCCACAGCGTCGCGCGCTTGCCGACCGTGGTCGGCTGCGCGGGCTGAAAGTGCGTATAGGCCAGCGTGGGCAGCGCCGCATATTGCTCCGCAAACGCCGCCAGGTTGGAAAGGACTTTGCACAGCCTGGCCTGAAGGAGCCGGAGCGCGCTGCGGTAGATCATCACGTCGGCGTTGTCGCCCACGTAGCAGCTGGTCGCGCCGAGGTGGATGATGGGCGCGGCCTGGGGACACGCGTCGGCGTACGCCCGGATATGCGCCATGACGTCATGGCGGGTGACCCGCTCGTAGGCGTGACAGCGCTCCAGATCGATGTCGTCCAGGTGCTGCGACAGCTCAGATACCTGTTCCTGTGTGACGGGCAGGCCCAATTCAGACTCCGCCTCAGCCAGATAGACCCATAGCTGCCGCCACAGCCTCGCTCTGTGTGCCTCCGAAAACAGGCGCTGCATTGCCTTGCCCGCGTACCGCTGGGATAGCGGAGAAACGTAAACCTCGTTCAAACGGATCACCTCCTGCTGTCTTCCATCCTATCACAGTTTCGGTCAAAATTCAATTCCTGTTGACCGGCGCGTGAAATTGCCGTATAGTATAAGCAACATTTGCCGGATGGAGGGATGATCATGAAAGAGATTCCTGCTCACAGACAGGCGGAAGCGCGGCTGCGCCTTTTACACGCGGACGGGCGCCCCTGCGCCATGGAGCGGGTCAGCGTGGACCAGCAGTCACACAGGTTCCTGTTCGGGTGTGGGGCGTTTGACGCAATCGCGCTGATGCACGAAACGGATGAGGAACGGAGAAAACTGATCCTTGAAGGGCTGAACAGCTGGCTGGCGCTGTTCAATTACGGTACGCTTCCGTTTTACTGGGGACGGTACGAGCCGGTAGAAGGCGTGACTGCGCAGGAAAAAACCATGGCGGCGGCGCGGTGGCTGCAGGAACGCGGTGTCCGCCTGAAGGGGCATCCGCTGTGCTGGCACACCGTGTGCGCGCCGTGGCTGCTGCGGTATTCCAACGCGGAGATCCTCGACAGGCAGCTGGCCCGCATTCGCCGGGAGGTCTCCGCCTATCAGGGCGTCGTGGACATGTGGGACGTGATCAACGAAGTCGTGATCATGCCCGACTTTGACAAGTATGACAACGCCGTCACCAGGATTTGCCGGGACATGGGCCGCATCCGCCTGGTACGTGAGGTATTTGCGGCAGCGAAGGCGTGCAATCCGTCGGCCACGCTGCTGATCAACGATTTCAATACGAGCGTATCCTATGAGATCCTCCTGGAGGGACTGCTGGAGGCCGGCGTACCCATCGACGCGATCGGCATTCAGAGCCATCAGCACCAGGGGTATTGGGGGCTGGAGAAGCTCAACGAGGTGCTGGAGCGGTTTTCCAGATTCGGTCTCCCGATCCACTTTACCGAAAACACCCTGATTTCCGGTGAGCTGATGCCCGGACACATCGTGGACCTGAACGACTGGCAGGTCGAGAGCTGGCCGACTACGGAGGAGGGTGAAGCGCGGCAGGCGAGAGAAATTGAGGAAATGTACCGGACATTGTTCGCGCATCCGCTGGTAGAAGCAATTACGACCTGGGATTACAGGGACGGAGGCTGGCTGGGGGCGCCGTCGGGACTTGTCCGCGCGGACCAATCTCTCAAACCCGCATATCATATGCTGAAGCGCCTGATCCACGGCGAATGGGAAACGCACGCCACCCTGACCACCGACGAAGAAGGTTGGGTACGCTTTACAGGCTTCAAAGGCGGATACACGGTCCGCGCCGGCGGAGCGTCGGCAGCGTTTGAGCTGGACCGGCCGCTGGAAAACCAGCTGACGCTTTCATAAACCTGCCATTTCTTTTTTGACAATCAAATCAAAACAGACCGCTGCAGAAGGACGGGGGATTCTTCGTCCTTTTTTTGACATATTCACCGTAAAATGATAAGGGTCCGGCAATTTCCGCTGATATTTGGCCGCATCCTGCTGTTCCTGAAGTGCGAAAGACGCGCTGCGCCTTGAAAATGCCCGAATTGTAAGACAAAAAACACTTTTCATCTCGCGCAAAATATGGTATGATGACTTGTGTCTCAGAGTTGGCAGGGACGGAACGGGCAGAAAGGACGCGTGCAATGAATCAGATTCAGGACTGGAAGAATGACATCAGCTCCATCCCCTTTGGGCCGTTGGGCGTCATCGCGATGGCTGGCTGCGAGGAGATGGGCGCGAAAATCAACGGCTGGCTCGAAAAGTGGCATCTACAGACCGAAGACAAGGACGCAGATTTTTACACGACGACCGGCAAAGGTCACTCTTCATTCCTGATTAACACGCAGTGCCCCCGTTTTGGTACGGGTGAAGGCAAAGGGGTCATCAAGGAGACCGTGCGCGGCTACGATATCTATATTCTGGTGGACGTATGCGCGCACAACGTCACATACAAAATGTATGGGCAGACCGTACCGATGTCCCCGGATAACCATTTTCAGGATCTGAAACGCATCATCAACGCGATCGGTGGCAAGGCAAAGCGCATCACTGTGATCATGCCGATGCTGTACGAAAGCCGACAGCACCGCCGCAACTCCAGGGAGAGCTTGGACTGCGCGATGGCCCTGCTGGAACTGAACAATATGGGCGTCGATAACATCATTACGTTCGACGCGCATGATCCCCGTGTCGCCAATTCCATCCCGCTGGGCGGGTTTGAGAGCGTGATGCCCACCTATCAGATGCTCAAGGCGCTTCTGAAGAATGTGAAAGACCTGAGCATCGACAAGGATCATCTGATGTTCGTCAGCCCTGACGAAGGCGCGATGCAGCGCAATATTTATTACGCGTCGGTGCTGTCCCTCGATCTGGGCATGTCGTACAAGCGCCGGGATTATTCCAGGATAGAGGGCGGCCGCAATCCGATCGTCGCGCACGAGTACCTGGGCGCCTCAGTGGAAAATAAGGACGTCATTATCGTGGACGACATGATTTCGTCCGGAGAGAGCATGATTGAGCTGGCCAAGGAGCTGAAGGCCCGCGGCGCGGCGCGTATCATCGCCATGGCGACCTTTGGCTTTTTCACCAACGGGATCGAGGAGTTCAGCCGCGCGTTTGAGGAGGGTATGATCTACCGGGTCATCACCACCAACGGCGCCTATCTGAGGCCCGAACTGAAAGCAGCACCCTGGTATATCGAAGCGGATATCAGCAAGTATATCTCTTACCTGATCGCGACGCTGAACCATGACCGATCTATTCACGAGCTGCTGTCGCCGCTCAAGCGGATCCAGACGCTGGTGGCCAATTATCGCGAGGAGCAGACGCGCAGCGGTATCCGACTGGTATAAAGAAGATGACGAATTTGCTTCATTCTGACAAAAATCAAAACGAGCTTTCCGTCGCGCCGTCCGAAGCGCTGCCTGCGGAGAAGCCCGCAGGATTCATGCAGGCGACAAAGGATTTTTTCGGGAACGCGCTCAATACGGTCAAAGGAAAGGACCTGAACGCCATCGTTGAGGATTTTTCGTCTGAGATGACCCTGGTGGCGGAGGGACTGAGCGAAGACCAGGCCCGGCTGCACGAATTGTGCCAGTCGGTCGCTGCCCAGCAAACACTGGACCGCGAAGAGCTGAACCGGACCATCGGGCAGATGGAGGAGGCCATCTCCTCGGCCGACGATCGGATCAGTACGCTGGAAAAGAACCTGGAATCAGGGATCCAGAAGCTGCAGAAGAATTTGGACCAGCTTGAAAAGAAGTCCGAGGAAAAGAAAAAACACAAGCTGGATAACCTGTCCGGCCTGGTCCGCCAGCTGACGATTCTTGTCGGCGTGGCCGGCGGCGCGTGGATCATCGTAACGATATTGAACCTGTTCAAGGGGTGAGTACAGATGGCAGATTACCAGACTTTGGTCAAAAAATACAAAAAGCGCTGCAAGGACAACCTGGTGGATCAACTGTCCATCGGGCTGAGCTACGCGGAGAGCGTGACTGCGGACGCTGGCCTGCTCACGGATACCGGGGTGATGCAGGAGGTACTGGACACCGCGGGCGTCGTGCTGCCGTTTGCAGTGATCGCCGTGACGGAAGAAATGAAAGTGATCCTTGGCAAAAAGGACCAGAAAACCGGGCTCGGCGACGCGGCGTACCGCATGGCCAAAACCGGCGCGGCCATGACGGTCGGGGCGGCGGCCACGGTCGTGGGCGGCGCGATCGCCGGCGTTTCGGCCGCGATCGGCGTCCGCGCGTTTCTGGACCGGTATAAGAGCAAGTCGCTGACCGCTGTTCGTGTCAAGTGCCGGACAGAGCGCCTGCGCGCGCTGCGGGAGCTGAACCGCTCCAGGCTCGAGCTGGGCGTGTTTGATCCGCCCGCCGCGCTATGACCGGTCGGCATGACGCGGCGGGGATTTTTCACGAGCCGCTTTATGTAGAATTCCGGGATACCGACCGAGACCAGCATGTGCGCCTGACTACCTGGCTGGCCTGGCTCGCCGGTCTCGCCGGAGACGATTACGAGGGCCGGAATCTTGGCCGTGACGAATTGATCCGCCGCGGGCAGGTCTTTCTGATCAACCGGTTTGCGCTGAAGGTGCGGCGGATGCCCCGCTGCTATGAAAGCCTCCGCGCCATGACCTGGGAGCATGGCACGCAGACCATCTTCTTCAACCGGCACTATGCGTTTGAGTCGTTATCGGGCGAACGCCTGGCGGACGCGCGCAGCACCTGGCTGCTCTGCGACCCGGTGAATCACCGCATTCTCCGACCGAAGGCCTTTGGCGAGGAGGTTCGCAACATCGACCGGGCCATCGACTGTCCGGAGATCGAGCAGCTTGCCGCGCCGGAAACAGCGTCGCCTCTCGGCGAGTATGTGATCCGCTACTCCGACCTGGACGCGAACGATCACGTATATTGCGCGAATTACGGGCACATCGTTGCCGACCATCTGCCCGAACCGCTGGTTCACCGGCCAATCAACACGTTTGAAATCACCTACGTGAAGGAAGCGCTGCTCGGGGAAGCCATTGCGCTCTTTGGCGCGGACACACCAGGTGGATATGTTCTGTACGGCAACCACCATGCCAATGGTCAGCAATGCTTTATCTGCCGGCTGACTTTTAGCGAACATACCGAAGTTTGAGTTTTCAAAAGCATTGTATCATGACCATATTAAAACCGCGGAGCGCCCGATACGCTCCGCGGCTTTTGCGTGATCAGAATTCGAACAGATTCAGACCGATGTCTTCGTCGAGCTTCCTCCCGACCTCGCCCTGTATGACCCTGACGAACATCTCACATGTCGCGGCGACACGCAGCGCGTTGATGTGCCCGCCCCATGCTCTGAGCTCGCGGTCACAGAGGCTGCCGTGCAGATGCAGGTACGGCTCGCCGGCTTTTCGCGTGACACTGCCGGTCAGGCCGGCGATTTCCATCGGACCGGTGAGCTCCTTTTTGAAAAATGTTTTTGTCGGTACGTCATATACGCTGACTACGGCATAATCAACGGCGCCCAGCGCTTCGACCTGGGCCAGGCGGATGCTCTCCTTCTCGCACAGCTTTTTGAGCGTTTCCAGTATCTCCTCGCCGCGGTCCATGCGCACGACGTATGTATCGCCAAAGCGTCTGTATTCCATCAATATCTCCTCCCTGGTAAAAATGGAGGGGGCTTTCTTTCGAAAGTCCCCTCTGGATTAAACAGCAGGATCAGGCCGCATTGTCCGCAGCTTCCTCGCGGATCTGCGTCTCGGTGCCGCGCGGTTCGGCGTATTTCTCGCCGATCGTGCCGTTCAGCTCAGTCTTGATATAATCGATCAGCGCTTCGTCCAGCGGGATGCCGGTGTCAAAGCCGGCGTGTTCAGTGTCGTTGTACGCCTTCATGAACACGTTGTAGGTATCTCCGCCAGCCGCGCAGAAATTGTTCGTGACGACGACATAGGTCGCTTCGGGATCGAAGGGCTGTCCGTTGACAGATTCGATCGTCACGCGGTTAATGGAGGCAGGCGCAAAGTAGGTCGTTTCCTTGCCGTCCTGGTTCAGGTAGACGTCGCCCTTGTCAAACTCCTTGGTCGTATCAAGCGTCCATACGATGCCGCTGGTCTGCGGATAGCCGCCGATCGAGTTCGGGGTAGAGAAGGTAGAGGCTTCCATCGCCTCAAGCAGGTCGCTGCCCTTTACGTAGATCACTGCGACGGTGTTGCCGAACGGCAGGACGGTGTTGACATCCTTCATGGACACATCGCCGGCAGGGATCGCAGCGCGGATGCCGCCGCCGTTAGTGATGCCGACCACCTGCATGAGCTGATCTTCGGCAATGCTGCCCGCGTTGACGACGGACCATACCATCGCGTCCGTGATCAGGTCGCCGAGGTTGGTTTCTTCCGTGCGGTTGCCGGGAGCGCGGTCACCATTCAGGTTTACTTCAGACTGAGCAAAGACCGTGCCGTATTCCGCGTCGACCTTTTCGATCAGCTCTTTGACCTTTGCGTCAACCGCCTCGTCCTTTTCGAGCATGTCGGTCTTCAGGAGGTAATTGTCAACGATCGCTTTCTGCTCGTTGTCGATGACGATCACGCCGATATAAGCGAACTTGGTGCCGGTCGAGGTAATGGGCTCCCCGTTTTCACCATTGGTCATGACAGTGTGGGAATGGCCGTCGATCAGCATATCCACGCCGGTGACCTTGTTCAGCAGATCGATCGAGCGATACCCGTTCAGCTTGGATTCCTCATCCACGCCCAGGTGCGTGATGCCGATCACTATATCCGCGTCCGCGAGCTCGTCGATTGCCGCCTGCGCGCAGGTATAAAGGCTGTCGAAGGTAGTAAATTCAATTTCCCTGATGAGGCCGGGGTTGACCTTCGTCGCGGTCTCGGGAGTTTCCAAGCCGAAGAAGCCGATCTTCACGCCGTCTTTTTCGATAATGTGAGTGGCATCCCAGACAGGTTCATGGGTATCGGCGGACAGCACATTGGCGCAGACGACTTTGAAGTTCGCCTTTTCCAGATTGGATTTCAGCTGAGCATAGCCGAAATCGAATTCGTGATTGCCCAGCGTGATGATGTCATAGCCGACTTCATTCATCATGTCGATGGCAGTTTCGCCTTTGCTGGTGCTGACATAGATGCTGCCCTGCGCAAAGTCACCGGCGTCCACCGTGATGACGTTCGCGCCGAGCGCTTCGAACTTGTTTTTCAGGCCGGCCATGTAAGCATAGCCCTCAACGGCGCCGTGAACGTCATTGGAGTGCAGGATGACGGTCTTGCCTTTGTAGTATTCCGCGAATGCCGGGGAGGCGATTTCTTTGAGGATGCCGTACTGCTCGCGGACGTTGGTCAGCTCGGCCAGGTTGGCGGCGGCTTCATCCGCGGCTGTCTTGGCGGCGGTTTCGGTCTCGGCCAGCTTGGCGGCGGCTTCGTCCGCGGCGGTCTTGGCGGCGGCTTCTACTTCGGCCAGATTGGCGGCGGCTTCGTCCGCGGCGGTCTTGGCGGCGGCTTCTACTTCGGCCAGCTTGGCGGCGGCTTCGTCCGCAGCGGTCTTGGCGGCGGCTTCGGTCTCGGCCAGCTTGGCGGCGGCTTCGTCCGCAGCGGTCTTGGCAGCGGCTTCGGTCTCGGCCAGCTTGGCGGCGGCTTCGTCT
>CAMNEH010000106.1 GCA_946536315.1 uncultured Clostridia bacterium | reverse complement strand
AGGAAAACAGCCACAAGATCCTGGTGTATGACCTGGGCGGCGGCACCTTCGACGTGTCCATCCTGGAGATCGGCGACGGCGTGTTCGAAGTGCTGGCGACCAACGGCGATACGCACCTGGGCGGCGATGACTTCGACGACCGCATCATCCACTTCGTCGCGGACAACTTCAAGAAGGAACATCACATCGACCTGACCAAGGACCCGATGGCCTACCAGCGCCTGAAGGACGCGGCGGAAAAGGCGAAAATTGAGCTCTCCGGCGCGATGTCCAGCAACATCAACCTGCCCTTCATCACCGCGGACGCTACCGGGCCCAAGCACCTGGATATGACCCTGACCCGCGCGCAGTTCGATCAGCTGACTGCCGACCTGGTGGAAAAGACCATCGTGCCCGTGCGCAACGCGCTGCGTGACGCCGGCCTGACGGCGGACCAGGTGGACAAGGTGATCCTGGTCGGCGGCTCCACGCGTATCCCCGCTGTGCAGACGGCTGTGAAGAACATCACCGGCAAGGATCCGTTCAAGGGCATCAACCCCGACGAGTGCGTCGCCATCGGCGCGGCCATTCAGGCCGGCGTGCTCGGCGGCGAGGTCAAGGACGTGCTGCTGCTCGACGTCACTCCGCTGTCCCTCGGTATCGAGACCGAAGGCCACATCTTCACCAAGCTGATCGACCGCAATACCACCATCCCGACCAGCAAATCCCAGGTCTTCTCCACCGCCGCTGACGGCCAGACCAGCGTGGAAATCCACGTGCTGCAGGGCGAGCGCCCGATGGCTTATGACAACAAGACCTTGGGCAAGTTCCAGCTGACCGGTATTCCCGCCGCGCCGCGCGGCGTGCCGCAGATCGAGGTCACGTTCAACATTGACCGCAACGGCATCGTGAACGTTTCCGCCAAGGACCTGGGCACCGGCAACGAGCAGAAGGTGACCATCACCGCGTCCAGCAACATGACCGAAGAGGAAATCAACCAGCGCGTCAAGGAGGCCGAGCAGTACGCGGAGGCCGATAAGGCGCACAAGGAAGAGGTGGAAACACTCAACCGCGCGGACAGCCTGATCTATGAGATGGAAAAGCAGCTCCGTGAGAACGGCGACAAGCTGAGCGCCGAGGACAAGGCGACCGTGGAAAATGAGATCGCGGCCTTCAAGAAGACCCGTGAGGGCAACAACGCCGCCGAAATCAAGAGCGCCATGGAGACCATGACCCAGAAGGTGTATGCCATCTTTGGCAAGCTGTACCAGCAGCAGGGCGGCCAGCCAGGCCCGGACATGGGCGCGCAGGGCTATCAGCAGCCCCCGCAGCAGGGCGGCCAGAACGCCGACGGCAGCTATGACGTCGATGGAACGGTAGAGTGACCTGAACAATATTCACATTTCATAACGATAACAGAAAAGTGTGAAGAGTGAAGTGTGGAGAGTGAAGTGATGGATGAAATTCCCCGCAAAGCGTGGAATTTCTCTGAATTGACCGGTTTCTGGCTGACTCAGGACCATATAACGCCACTCTTCACTCTCCACTCTTCACCCTGTGATTGTGTGGTGATACAATGGCAACCAAGCGTGATTATTACGAGGTACTGGGCGTACCGAAGACGGCGAGCACAGAGGACATCAAAAAAGCGTACCGCAAGCTCGCCAAGGAATGCCATCCGGACCTGCATCCCAATGACAAGGATGCCGAGGCGCGCTTCAAGGAACTGAACGAGGCCAACGAGGTGCTGTCCGACCCGGACAAGCGCGCGCGGTATGACCAGTACGGCATGGACGGGCCGCAGAATCCCTTTGGCGCCGGCGGCGCGGGCTTCGATTTTTCGGGCTTCGGCGGCATGGGCGGCATGGGGGATATTCTGGACCAGCTGTTCGGCGGCGGCATGGGCGGCGCGCAGCGCCGCAACGCGCCGCGGGCGGGCGAGGATATCCAGTACGAGCTCAAAATCAGCTTTGAGGAAGCGGCGAAGGGCTGCGAAAAGTCCTTTGACTTCATGCGCGACGAGATCTGCGAGGTCTGCCACGGCTCCGGCGCGAAGCCCGGTACGCAGCCCAAGACCTGCCCCACCTGCAAGGGCACGGGCCAGGTCAGGATGCAGGGCGGTTTCATGACGATCGCGCGGCCCTGCACCACCTGCGGCGGCACGGGGAAAATCGTCACGGACAAGTGCGAAAGCTGCGGCGGCGCCGGCGTGAAGCGCCTGCGCCGGACCGCGCGCGTGCCGATTCCCGCCGGCATCGACAATGGCAATCCTGTGGTGCTGCGCGGCAAGGGCGGCCCGGGTATCAACGGCGGACCTGCGGGCGACCTGATCATCTTTATTACCGTGCGTCCGCACAAGCTGTTCAAGCGCAACGGCACAACGCTGCTGCTGGACATGCCGATCTCCTTCACACAGGCTGCGCTCGGCGCTGACATCGACGTCCCGACCCTGAATGGCACCGTCAAATACCACATCCCGGAGGGCACGCAGTCCGGCACCGAATTCCGCATCCGCGGACAGGGCCTGCCGCGCGTAGGTTCCTCCCTGAAGGGCGATCTGCTGGTCACCGTGAAGGTGGAGGTGCCCAAGCGCATGAGCGACAAACAAAAGGACCTGCTCCGCCAGTTCGACGCGATTTCGACCGGTCGTGAGTATGAGGGGAGCAAGAGCTTCCTGGACAAGGTCAAGAGCCTGTTCAACTGACAATTTCATCATTGCCCGTTGCGGCAAACGCAAAAAAACGCCATTCCCAGCGCCGGGAATGGCGTTTCAAGATACTGTAAGTTATATGTGTCAGCGGATGATAATCATACGGGTGAGATACAAACGCCTGCCAATATGATGAATCGTCGGTATCTAAAATCCCATATACTGAACAGAACAAGCCGTCCACAACCATGATTTCTGGGGCAAGTTGATTATCGCCATAGCGATCAAGGAATGCCTGTGCTTTGTCAGGATACTTTTTCATTGCTTCTCTCATATATATTGCGCGAGAAGTGAAAAACGTACGGAAAATATTTAAATTTTTTTATTTTTTGTGTTATAATGTGCCCCTGTGACGCGCAAAAGAGCCTGAGGAACCACGGTAAAGGATGGTGTACAGTTTGCTGACGAACCAAGATCAAGCCTTGATTGACGAGCTATGGCGGAAGTATTACCATCTGTTGCTAACGATCAGCTATCGCGTACTGGAGCAAATGCCGGAATACAGGCCGCCAGCGACGGCCAGTTTTCTGAACCGTCCCCCAGCAGGATGAGGCTCTGAAGATCGACCTCATCAATGCCGGAAAACGCATACATAGCGGCTATGCAGCCCGCCCAAAGGACGCTGGTATCGTCATTGAAGGTTTCAAGGTATACGCCTGTGACGCAGTCCGGTTGATCCAGGTTTTCAAATCTCAGGGTCACCAGGCCGACATCCTCAAATATTCCGGCCCGGGTGCCTGCGTCGCTTTCCCTCGATTCAGACAGGCGCAGCTCCTTCATTTTCATTATCCCGCTGATCAGGTTGAAACGCTCCAGGAAAACGTCAGCAGTCATGCCGCCCCGAACGGTCGGCGGCAAAGCGGCGATATCGTCAGCGAGCACAAAGCGATCACCTGTCCGGTCACAGCCCTTCTTCCCTGACAAAGGCGTAGAAGGCATCCTCGGCCGCCTGATCGTCTGCTTTCACTGTGCCGACAGGCATGGCGTAGAAGATCGTTTCCTCCTGGCCGTCCAGGCCGAACACGCGGTTGGCGTCAGGGCCGTCTACAGCCGCAACGGCGCAGCCGCCCAGGCCGATGGACGTGGCGGCGAGGTACAGGTTCTCCGTCACATGCCCGCTGTCGATCAGTACGGTCGGGTGCGCCCAGATGCCGTAGCGCCACTCCGCGCGGTAGAAGACGCAGCTGTAATAAAAGACCACAGCGGCCTTTTCCGCCCAGCGCTGGTCGCTCAGGGTCCGGGTGATCATTTCCTCCAGCGCGTCGATCTGTCCCAGGAACTCGATCTGGTGCGTCATGGGCAGGTAGTGATACAGTCCGGGCGTCAAGCCGTCCACCTTCCGGATCGCCATGTAGCACTCAAAGGGATGGCGCGCGCCGCCGGATGGCACTGTGCGCAGCGTGCCGTAGGCCCTGCCCCGGATGGATTTGACCCCCTGAGTGCACCACAGCAGGTAAGACAGCTGCGTCAGCGTCATCGGCTCATCCGTATACACGCGGCGGCTCTTCCGGCTGTTGATGATATGCAGGAAATCATGATCGATGTCCAATGACCGGAAATCCCTGGGCAGGTCCAGCGCCTCATCCGCCATCGGCGCCTTCGTCAGCGGCGGCTGGGGCTTTTTCAGTTCCTGATCGGTATGATATTCACCCTCGGGTTCGCGAGAAAAATTGCTGAAGAGAAGCCGGCCTGCCTGAATCCGGTCCTCAATCCAATGCTGATTCATCCTGATCTCCTCAGCCGTCCGCCGGCTTGTGCTGATCCGCTGCCTGCGGCCATGGCACGTCCAGGGTGGTGACCTCCTGCGCCAGGGTCGGCACGACATGTTGAAAGAAATCCTCCTGCCGGAAGATCACTGTCGCGGTGTTGACGGCAGGATGGAACGCGATCCGTCCTGGCTGGCGGATTTCCCGATCCAGCACCAGGCGGATCCCGGACGATGGATTCAGCCACAGCGCCAGCGGTGTCAGCGCCCCGGAATACAGGGAGAGCAGCCGCGGCAGCGCGTCATCTGGCGCAAAGCTCAGCCGTGAGACCCCGAGCAGTTTGGATACGTCCGCTGTGCGGAAGGGCTTTTTCGGCACAGTGACATACAGGTAGAAGTCTGTCTTCTGCCGGTTGCACAGCAGGATGTTCTTGCAGAAGGTCACATCCTTTTCAGCGTAGGGCAGTTCCAGGCACTCGTCGATGGTGTGCACCGGCTGATGGCGGTGGTATTCGTAAGGGATGCCCAGCGCGTCCAGGCGGGTGAGCACCTTCCGCTCCGATTCGCGGACGTCGGGCTGCATCTGGTCAGTCATCATATACCTCAGCGTTCTGCAGCGGTCATTCCAGGATATTCGTCGTGATAAAGTCGACCCCGAAGTCGATCATCCGCTGCGCGTCCTCCTCGGTATTGACCGTCCAGACATTGACCTGGATGCCGTGACTGTGCAACAGCTCTGTGTACTCTTTGGTCAGGGCCTTATAGTTGATGTCCAGGTCCAGATGGTGCCGGAGAAGGGTGTCCAGCAGGCCCTCCGGGATCTCGCTCACCAGGAACTGCGCGCGCTGCTGCGGCAGCTGTTCGCGGATGTGAATCATGTTCGGCAGGTCAAAAGAGATGAAGATCGTCTGGTCCAGGTAATCCATCCGCCGGATGATGTCGATGATCCGGTCGGTATCCTCAGGCGCAAAATGGTTTTTCAGCTCCAGCACGGCGGTCTTCTGGTACTTTTTGCAGATGCCGATGTACTCCTCCAGGCTGGGCAGGATCAGGTCGCGCCGGCCCTTTTTCCCGTCCGTGTCGAGGAGGCGGATCGCTCGGAGGGTCTCAAAGCTTGTCTCCTCAACGATCATCTCATCCTCCGCGACGCGCTTCGTGTGATCGTCATGGATGATGATGAACTGCCCGTCCGACGTCCGGTGCACGTCCGTCTCGATGCCGAAATGGCTGCGCTGCCCCGCGGCAACGAACGCCGAGGCGGTGTTTTCCTTCTCCAGCCCGCTCATGCCGCGGTGGGCGATCATCAGGGGCTTGTTGGCCTGCTTCAGGTGAATGGTGTCATACATTGTTGTTTGTGCCTCCGGTCATTTTTATTTCATGGCCGCCTTGCTCATGCCGGTCATGATGTATTTCTGCAGAATCAGGAACAGGAAGACGATGGGAATGATGGCCATGACCGCGCCGGCCATGATCTCGTTGAAATTGGAGACATACTGTCCGGCGTAGGTTTCCTTCAGGCGCTGTACGCCGACGGCGATGGTGCGGCTGGCTTCGGACTGGGTGACCATCTTGGGCCAGAAATAGCTGTTCCAGCCGTTGATGAAGCTGATGATGCTGACGGTGATCAGCGTGGGCTTGCACATGGGGCACAGGACGTTGACGATCGTACCGAACCGGCCCATGCCGTCGATCTTGCCGGCCTCGATGTAACTGTTGTCCACGGCCATAAAATTCTGGCGCAGCATGAAAATAAAGTATGCGCTGACCAGGTTGGGCAGGATCACGCCGATCCAGGTATCGATGGCGTTCAGCCGCGCGATGATGACGTAGATCGGGACGAACGTCACCTGAATCGGCACCATCAGCGCGCCGAGCACCAGCATGAACAGCACGTTTTTCCCCTTGAACTCCCCCTTGGAGAAGCCGTAGGCGGCCATGACGCCGATGGTCAGCTCCCCGGCCATCATCGCCAGCGTCGTCACCAGCGTGTTGAGCAGGTAACGGTCAAACGGCGCTTTCTGGAGCACGTTGGGATAGTTGTCCCAGATGAACCGGTCCGGCCAGAGGGTCGGGACGGCCCGCAGCAGCTCGTCCGAGGTTTTCAGCGAGGAAATCACCATCCAGTAGATCGGGAACAGCGAAATGACCACGATCAGGACGCATGCGGCATACTGCGCCACGCGGCGGTAGACCGCGTGCGCGATCTGCAGGTGCTCGTCCGCGCGGACGATGGGCGACACAAAGCGCATGTACACAGCGCAGACCAGGACGAAGGCCAGAATGAGCAGCGCGATCCAGCCGAATGCGGGATAGTTGGCGGCGATCAGGTTCAGGTCCTGTTTGAAATTGTACTCGATAAAGTCCGGCATCGCGCGCGCCGCGTCCAGGGTACCCGCGCCGGGCGCATGGCGGTTCAGCGTCGCGTGATAGGTGAGATTGCCGAACACCCAGCACGCGCCCAGAATGAGCGCCAGCGCGCACAGCAGCGTCAGCAGGTCAAAGAATCCGCTCTGGCGCATGCGATGCCAGTGCGTGTCCTGCCGCGGCTGCTGCCGCAGCTGCCGCAGGCCGTCGCGCCACATGAGCGGGATCGGCGCGATGATCAGCGCCGCGGCGACGGGGAACAGCGCGTATTTCCAGCTGCCCGCGGGTCTGAAGGGGAGCAGGAACAGGGCGAAAATCAGGACGGCAAAGCCCAGGATCTCAGCCAGGGTGCCGATTTGCTTTTGCTTGCTCAGCTTACGCAACATACTGATAATCGCCTCCTTTACGCGTCATAGTTGACGTTGCGGTTGGAAAAACGCATCGTGGCGGCCGTGCAGATCAGCAGGATCACGAAGAACACCAGCGATACCGCCGCGCCGCGCGCGGTGTGGAAATCCTTGAACGTCAGGTTGTAGATCCACTGCACCATCACGTTCGTCGACGTGCCGGGACCGCCGCCGGTCATGACGTCCACCGACTGGAACACTTTCATGCTCGCGATGAACGTGGTCACGAACAGGAACAGCGTCGTCGGCGCGAGCAGCGGGATCGTGATGTAGCGGAAACGCTGTACGCCGTCCGCGCCGTCGATGGCAGCCGCCTCGTAATAATCCTGGCTGATCCCCTGCATGGCGGACAGGTAAATCATCATGGCGTAGCCAACGACACGCCAGGCGGTGAGCAGCAGGATGCCGGACAGCGCGCTGTTGGCGTCGATCAGCCAGTGCGGGCCCTGTACGCCGAACAGCGACAGCGCGTAATTGAGGATGCCCTCGCTCTGCCCGATGCCCGTGGCGATGGTGCTGTACAGGATCCACTGGAATACGACCGCGCTGGTGGATACGGCGATATACTTGGGCATGAACACGATGGTGCGCATTACATTGAACGACCGGGTCATCCGGTTGAAAAGCAGCGCCAGCAGCATGCCGCCCACCAGCGTGATGGCGACCTCCCAGAACATGTAAATGCCGGTAATTTTGAGGCTCTCCCAGAAATAGCGCGCGCCGGCGCCGTTGAACATCCAGTCGAAATTGGCGAAGCCGATGAATTCCTGCTTGCCGGTGGTCAGTACGGACATGTTGGTGAACGAGATCCGCACCAGGTCGATAACAGGATAGTAGACGAACATCAAAAACAGCAGCAGCGCGGGCTCCACAAAAAAGAGGTCCTTCATGCGCTCCCAGCGCTGCAGGCGCATCATCACGCCGTTGAAGACCAGCACCAGCCCGAACAGCAGGATGATGACCGCATAGTTCATGATGGCGCTGACCGGCGCGATGGGAATATCGCCCTTGACAGACACGTAGTATGTGCCGGCCGCGGGAATGCTGAGCGCCGTCGCGGGGACGGGCGCCGAGGCGTCGAAGCCGGGCAGCATGGCTGTGGATACCTCCTGGCCGGTCAGGCTGTTGTACAGCACCACCCGGCGCTCGGCCCCCGGCAGGGAGGACAGCGCGTAAAGCGTGAGCGTGCAGGGACCTTCGACCGTCATCTTCAGGCTGCGGTACTTGCTGCTGCCCGCGCCGGGAAACTTGACGGCGCGGGTCGCTGTTTCCCCGTTGGCCAGGGTCAGCGGCGCGGCTTCCTCGATGACCAGCGTCTGCCGCTCCTTGGTCGCCGGAAACTGCAATGAGCCGCCCTTCAACGCCTTTTTGCTTTCGCCGGGCTCGAAGTTCTCCGTGCTGATCACCGAGTCATCCGCGCCGGACAGCTCCGCGCGGAAGACGTGCATGCCACTCTCTTCCCCGTTCATGTCAAACGCGCCGGTCACGCTGGTGCCGGCGCTGGAGGCTACCTCGCGAGCGATAAATACCTGATCGGTCATCCACATGAGCGGGCTGATCTGCCAGTCGCCGGCCAGGTACCCGAAAAATCCGACCGCCATGACCAGAACGCCGACGATGATCAGGATGAGCCCGGATATGCGCTGGCGCCCGGAAATCAGCTGACGGCGGAGCGTGCCCGATGGAATGCTGCTGCTTTTTGTCTTCACGGCGAAAACCCCTTAATCAGTCAGGGGAGGGGAACGGCTCCCCTCCCCTGAACAGGATATGCTTTTGGCAGGAAAGAATTACTTGACGGAATCCAGCTCGGCCTGGATCTCGACCGCTAACTGGTCCAGCGTTTCCTTGACGGGCGCGTCTTCGTTGTAGATCCGGCCCAGCGCCTCGCGCCAGAGGTTGCCGCAGTTGTTGTAAGCGGGATTCTGGTTGCGGGGGTTGATCCAGGACGCCATCTTGATGATGGGATCCA
>CAMNEH010000105.1 GCA_946536315.1 uncultured Clostridia bacterium | reverse complement strand
CCTGTGACCCTCTGCTTGTAAGGCAGATGCTCTCCCAGCTGAGCTATGCTCCCACGCGGTTCACGTGGCACGGTGAATATAATACGCGATAGTTTGCATTTTGTCAAGCAAAAATTTCAGAAAGATTCCGCGCCCGGCATACAGGCGCTGCGGCCTCCCGGTGATACAATGTAAAAAGGGCGAAAAACCGCGGGCTTCGGCCCGCCATTTGATTGACAAACGCGCAGAAAACACGTAGAATAAAACAGTCATCCATCCGCGGCAGGGCAGTGTCCTTCCGGCTGCGGACGGGCGAGATAGAATGAGTACGTGAAGGAGCGGCGAATGATACAACGACACGGGCCAGCCGGAGGCTTGCGGCGGATCGCCGCGCTGATCTGCGCCGGCTGTATATGCCTGATGATGGGTCCGCGCGCCCTGGCGGACACGCTCTTCCCCGGGGACGCCGGCAACGCCGTCGAGGATCTCAAGCTCAGGCTGTACAAGCTGCATTATTATACCTCCAGGAAGTATTCGCGTACGTTTGACAACGCCACCGCCCAGCGCGTATCAGCGTTTCAGCGCATCAACGGCCTGAACCCTACGGGCGAGGTGGACGAGGTGACCTGGGACATCCTGTTTTCGGAGGAAGCGCGCTCCGCCTACGAGGCGCCATTGATGACCGAGGCGACGGTCGGCCTGTACACCATGCCCGTCACGCCGGAGGATTTCCCGACGGAACTGACGGCCGAGGGCCTGATGCCGCCCGGGGAGGAGCCCTATGTGCATACGGGCCGGGACGACGGCTTATGGTGCTATATCGCGCAGGATTTGCGTGTGGAAATCCGCCGCATCGTCGATGTGATGACCCCGCTGGTCTGGTATGAGACGGAAATCCGGGTCTCGGGAGATCAGAAGCTGCGCTCGCTGATGGACCCCGATTCCAAGAAGATCGTCGTCCGTGACCCGCGGGAAATTGCCGCGGAGTACGGCGCCATCGTCGCCTTTTCGGACGATTTTTACGCGTACAGGATCAATCACGGACAGCTCGACGCGGGCATCATCGTCCGTGACGGCCAGACGGTCTGCGACAGGACCAAGCGCGCCGGACGTTCGACACTGCCCAGCCTCGATGTGATCGCCCTGTTTGAGGATGGATCGATGCGGACCTTTGACAGCGACGAGTATTCGGCGATGGAATACCTGAACATGGGCGTGACCGATACCTGGGCCTTCGGGCCGATCCTGCTGCGTGACGGCATGATCGACGAACGCGTGCTGGAAAACCCGCGCGCCTATAACTCCGAGGAGCCGCGCTGCGCGATCGGGATGATCGCGCCGAGGCACTACATGGTGCTCACGGTGCTGGGCCGGCAGAAGTCCAGCGTCGGGGTGCGGCCCATGTGGCTGGCGCAGCGCATGCAGGCGCTGGGCTGTACGGAGGCGCTGAACCTGGACGGCGGCAATTCGGTCGCGATCGTCTTTATGGGGGATATGATCAACAAAACAGAGGGGGCGGACGTCAATTATATGAAGGGGATCCGCGCATTGGCGAGCATGATCGGCGTCGGGACCGGGTGGCAGGAGGAAGAACCGTGACGCGCCTGGCCGCCGCGGCCGTTCTGGCCGCCTGCCTGCTGCTGGCCGCGCTTGGCGCGGCCGCGGATGAGCCGCTGGCCCGGACGTTTTATGTGTCCCTTTCCGCGCAGGAGGATGGGCAGGAGATGCCGGCGGACGCGGTCATGTGGCAGCGCGTCGGGTCCAAGTATTATATGTTTCTGCCCGGCGCGGGCGGCCTGGACGAAGCGCGCGTCTGGTTTGGCGGTGATGGCACGGTGGAGTTTGGCGGGCAAACCCTTCACAGCGGGGACCGCACGGAGGGACTGTCGGCCGGCACGACGGTGCGGCTCAGGTACCTGGGCAGGAGCTATCAACTGAACGTGATGCGGGGATCGCCGCTCGGCGCGGCATTCATTCGGACCGAGACCGGGTCCATGGATAAAATCGAGCAGTCGAAGGACTATAAGGAAGCCGGCGAGCTGCTTTTGCTGGACGGCGGGGGAAATACGGTGTTTGACGGCGCGCTGGAGCACATCAAGCTGCGCGGCCATACCTCCGCCAAGTTTGAAAAAAAGGGCTTCACCATCAAGCTGGACCGGAAGACGGACCTGCTGGGCATGGGCAAGGCCAAGAAATGGGTGCTGACCAGCAACGCCCGTGACCACGCCCTGATCCGCAACCAGATCTGCTACGGCCTTGCGGAATATGTTGGGCTGCGCTTCACACCCGCCAGCCGTCCGGTGGACCTGTACCTGAATCACCAGTACAACGGGACCTACCTGCTGCACGAAAAGGCCGAGATCGGCGAAAACCGCGTCGATATCCGTGACCTGGAGGCGGAGACAGAGCGCGTCAACGCTGAGCCGCTGGACACGTACCCGCTCTCGGGCAGCCAGAAATCCGTGCGCGGCGAGTATAAGTATGTGGATATCCCGAATGATCCGGCGGACATCACCGGCGGCTACCTGGTCGAATATGAGAGCGCCGAATCCCGCTATGCCGACGCGGTCAGCGCTTACACCACGGACCGCGGCAAGGTGATCAACCTGAAAGAGCCCGAGTACGCGACCGAGGCGCAGGTCGCCTATATCGCCCGGCTGATGCAGGGCTTTGAAAACGCGATTTTCGCCCCGGACGGCGTGGACCCCGATACAGGCCGGCATTACAGCGAGTTTGTGGACAAGGATTCCCTCGTGCTCAAATATATGCTGGAGGAGATCAGCAAAAACCTGGACGGCAACAAATCCAGCCAGTTTTTCTTTAAGCCCGCGGACTCGGAGAGCACGGTCGCCTTTGCCGGACCTGCCTGGGACTACGATTCCACTTTCGGCGATTACGGCCGCCAGCGGGACAGCAAAGGGCTGGTGAATCCGCGCGGATTTTACCATAACACCGTGGACCGGCTGGGCTACTGGTGGCCACAGCTGTATGCCCATCAGGATTATTACGACGCGGTGTGCGCGATGTGGCAGCAGCGCTACGCACCGGCGCTGCGCGTGCTGCTGGGGCAGGAGGAAGATCCCGCAGGCGGATTGAAATCCATCGCGCAGTATGCGGCGGAGGTGGAACAGAGCGCCGCGATGAACTTTATCCTCTGGCCGATGAAGCAGAGCCGCGAAAACATCGCGAGCACCGGCAAGACGTTCAAAGCGAACATCGACTACCTGACGAACTATATCACGGAACGTTACGCTTTCCTGGATTCGGAGTGGGGCGCCGCGGAATGATCCGCGCGTCCGCGGGGAAACGCGCAAACGAAGGAGTGGAGAGATGATCAGACGATTGACGGCGGTCTGGCTGGCGGTCCTGCTGCTGATGGCGGTTCCGGCGTCGGCGGAAAACGTGGTTTATTCGGGCGGCAAGACGTATGAAACGGACGAGGACGAGGTGGCGCCGGCATCGTACGACTATTCGGCCTACTATGGCCCCGACGCCGCCTACATCCTGAAGGCCCCGGCGCTGCCCGATGCGCCGGCGCTGCCGCATGAGGTCATCAATATCCTGCTGATGGGCGTGGACTACGGCGTGATGACCGCCGGAACGGGCAAGGAGGACATCAAAAACTGCCACACCGACACCGTGATCATGGCCGCGCTGGACCTGACCGAGGATACCATCAGCCTGATCTCCATGCCGCGCGACACGATGACCTATGTGCCGGGCGTGCAGGGCATCTATAAGCTGAACGCGGCCATCAACTGCGGCGAAACGTTCTCGGAAGGCATCGTGAACGCGAAAAATACCGTGGCCTGGCAGCTGGGCGGCATCCGCCCGGACCACTACGTGATCATCGCGCCGCCCCTGGTGGAAAAGATCGGCGAAAAAATCGGCGGCCTGGACATGGAGCTGGAAATGACCTATGTCGGCACCAGCGGCACGCGCTACGAGCGCGGCCTGCAGCACCTGGACGGCGTCGGCATCATCGATTACGCCCGCGCGCGCACCAACGCGACCCGGAACGGCGACGATTACGGCCGGACCAGCCGCCAGCGCGCCATCCTGAACGCGCTGTTCAGGAAGGTGAGCGACGACCCGGATCTCGTGTACGACATCCTGGATGTGCTGGTGGAAAACTTTGACCGCTACTTTTTTTCGGACCTGAGTGTGGCGGACCTGTTCGACATGCTGCCGCTGGCGGACCGGCTGGCCGAGGGCAGCATCAGCGATTACGTGATGAACGGCGAGCTCGCGATGTCCATGATGTACTTTACCTCCAGCTTCTTTGACCAGCCGCTCAGGCAGTCCATCATCCGCGAGGTATACGGCGTGGAGGTGCCCGCGCAGCGGCTGAATTCGCACGCGTACTTCAACTATCTCTACCAGGGCGGGTTTTCCGTGGTCAAGGCGGTCCGCGTGTCCGAAAAAATCATCGGCTGGGTGAAGGCCAGAGGGTTCGAGGGCGAGGCGCTGCGGGAGGCGGAAGCGGCGCTGCAGAACCTGGTGGACGCGTTCTCCGCGGTGGACGACCGGCTGAGCCGGGACGACACCATGCTCGTGGAAAAAATGACCGACCTGCTGAAGTTAGCGGTCGCCCGCCTGGTGGAGCAGAGCCGGTACCCGGGCAAGCTCAGCTGGCAGATCGTGGATACGGATAAATGGTACATGGATCCGGACATCGAGCGGTTCTTCCAGATCGACTGGAGTTGACACGGACAGGATGAAATGGTAAAATAACAGCCCGTCTGCCGGTTTGGCAGGCGGACGACTGGTTTTTTAAAGGGGAATGCAGATCATGAAACAGTTTGTATCCGTATGTCTGGCGCTGGTACTGGCGCTTTCCGCCCTGTCCGCGGGAGCGGAGGCCTGGAGCTTTCAGACCTCGTCGCCGGACAGCGGCTTTGACGAGAATACCGCCTATATCCTGAATCCGCCCACCGTTCCGGCGGCGCCGACGCTGAAGCACGAGATCATCAATATCCTGATGCTCGGCGTGGACTACGGCGTGCTGACGCCGGGGCGCGGCAAGGAGGACATCAAGAACTGCCATACCGACTCGGTCATGATGATCGCCGTGGATCTGACGGACAACCGGGTCAGCCTGATTTCGCTGCCGCGCGACACGCTGACCTATGTGCCGGGCGTCAACGGCGTGTACAAGCTGAACGCCGCGATCAACTGTGCGGAGAGCTTCGCCGAAGGCATCGAAACGGTGCAGAACACGGTCGCCTGGCTGATGGGCGGCATCCGCCCGGACCACTACCTGGTACTCGCGCCGCATCTGGTGGAGCAGATTGGCAACAAGATCGGCGGCCTGGACATCGACGTTGAGATGAGCTATACCGGCCACAGCGGCCGCAGCTATACGGCGGGCTATCAGCATCTGGATGGCGTGGGCATCATGGACTACGCCCGCGCGCGCCGCAACGCGACCAAGAACAAGGACGACTACGGCCGGACCGGACGCCAGCGCGCCGTTCTGAACGCGCTGTTTGACAAAATCAGCCGCGATACCGACCTGGCGTACGACGTGCTGGACGTCATCGTGGAAAACTTTGACCGCTACTTCTTCTCTGACCTGAGCGTGGCGGCCCTGTGGGAAATGCTGCCGGTGGTGGACGAGGTGGCCACAGGCAGCATCGGGAACTATGTGATGAGCGGCGAGCTGGTCATGGCGATGAAGTATTTCACCTCCAATTTCTTTGATCAGCAGCAGCGGCAGAATATCATCAGCGAGGTCTATGGCGTGGAGGTGCCCCAGCAGCGCCTCAACTCGCACGGCTACCTCAATTATCTGGTCAAGGGCGGCTTCGAGCTGGTCAAGGCGGTCCACATCTGCGACCGCGTCGTGGCCTGGGCGAAAAACGCGGGCTACAGCGGCGAGCTGCTGCAGACTGCGCAGAACGCCCGCCTGGACGCGATCGACGCGCTGTCCGCGGTGGATGATACCCTGACCCGGAACGCGACCGTCAAGGCGGAAAAAATGACCTCCGCGCTCAAGCAGGCGGTCGCCAACCTGAAAAAGGGCTGCGGCTATCCCGAAAAGCTGTCCTGGGCCATCGTCCAGACGGACCATTGGTACATGGACCCGGCTATCCAGCAGTACTATGAAATCGACTGGAACTGACGGACGGGCGGTGTGACAGCCGCCGTGTCCACGGGTTCTCGTCTGTCCACGCGCGACGCGCGCGGGCGCCAAAGCCTCAGGGATCACCGGAGGCTTTTTTCATCAGAATGTGGAGGTTGACACATGATCATCATCGTAGCGCAGGACGGAAGCGGACAGTATACCTCTATCCAGCAGGCCGTGGACGCGGCGCCGGATGGCGGGCGGTCCCCGGCGATCGTGCTGGTGCGCGCCGGCGTCTACCGCGAGCGCGTGGTGGTGCACAGGGATAACCTGCGCATCGTGGGCGAATCGGCGGACAATACCGTGGTCACCGCTTCGGCCTGCGCCATTGACCCCGGCCCGGACGGGCAGCCGCAGGGCACGTTTCAGACGGCGACGTTCATGGTCACGGGGCATAACGTCGAGGTGGAAAACCTGACCATCCGCAACGACGCGGGCGACGGCCGTGTCGTGGGGCAGGCGGTCGCGGTCTATGCCGCCGGCGACCGCGGCGTGTGGCGCCATGTGCGCATGATCGCGCATCAGGATACGCTGTTCTGCGGCCCGCTGATGCCCAAGGTGGCGGACCGGATCGCGCCGCGTCAGGGCCGGGCGGAGGTGGTCCCCTCCGTGGGCGACAGCCCGCTGACCCACAGCCGCCAGTATTTTGAGGACTGCTATATCCAGGGCGACGTCGATTTCATCTTCGGCCCGTACTGCTGCTGGTTTGAGCGCTGTACCCTGGTGATGAACGCGCGCGGCGGATACTACACCGCGGCGAACACGCCGGAACCGCAGCCCTGCGGCCTGGTCTTTCACGCGTGTACGCTCACGGGCGAGTGCGCCGACGGCGCCGCCTTCCTCGGACGCCCCTGGCGGCGGTACGCGCGCACGGTGTTCCTGAACTGTGAAATGGACGCGCGCGTCTCGCCGCAGGGCTTTGCGGACTGGGACGATGCGACGCCCGTGACGGAACGCTGCGCGGAATACGGGACGACCGGTGCGCGGGCGGCGCTGTCCGAACGCCACCCGAAGCAACGCCGCCTGTCCGCGATGGAGGCCCGGGCGTATACCGTGCCGCAGGTCATTGGCGGCTGGGATCACTGGCGGCCGGACCGGCCGACGCCCACCTGGTATCTGTGCGGCGATTCCACCATGGCGGATTATCCCGCTGAACGCGCGCCGATGATGGGCTGGGGCCAGCAGCTGCAGCCGCTGCTGAACGATCCGATCAGTGTGCAGAACCTGGCCGTCAACGGCCGCAGCAGCAAAAGCTTCATCGACGAGGGCCGCCTGTGGGCGGCGGAGCGCTGCCTGCGCCCGGGGGACCGGCTGATCGTTTCCTTCTCGCACAACGATGAAAAGGCAGATCCCGCCCGCCATACCGACCCTGAAACGACCTTCCCGCAGACCCTGGGCCAATATATCGACGCGGCGCGCCGGCACGGGGCCGAGCCCATCCTGGTCACGCCCATCGCCCGGCGGCTGTTCGACGGCGAGGGCCGGCTGCTGCCCACGCACGGCGCGTATCCGGACGCCCTCCGCCGCACGGCGAAGGCGCGGGGCGTGCGCCTGGTCGATCTTGAGCAGGCGACCATGCGGCTGTTCCAGCGGGAGGGGCCGGAGGGCACCAAGCGGATCTTCTGTCACCTGCCCGCCGGCAGCGAGCATTACCCGGATGGGCTCGAGGACAACAGCCACCTGCAGGCCGACGGCGCGGCGCTGGTCGCGCTCGCCTTTCTGGACGGGCTGGCGTCCCCGGAGGACGACATGCCAACGCCTGACGCCGCGCCCGCCGTCGACGCGGGCGACCTGATCGCCCGGGAGGACAGCGTGATGACGTGACGGGGCCGATCATCCTCGGCGCCTGTTCAGTCTACGACTGAGCAGGCGCTTTCGGCTTACAGGCGCATGCCCGAGCCCAGGAGCGGCATGTCGAACTGGAACAGGACCTCGTTGATTTCAATGATATCGTAGCTCCGGCGCGCGATGAAGTATTCCATGATGATGTCGAAACGGCTGCTGTGGGACAGGGCATAGCCCGCCTTGTTCAGCAGGTCGACCGTTTCGGGCAGGGACAGCCTGAGCGCGACGGCGAACGCGAACACGGTTGGCTTGCTGGGCCGGTAGGCCGGATTCGCGCGGATCTTGCTGAACAGCTTCCGGTCGACATTGGCGCGCTTATAGCACTGCGCGTCGGTCAGCCCCCTTTCGTCGATCAGCCGGAGCAGCGTCTCGGAAAAGCCCTGGTCGGTCTGCCTGAGGAGCTCCTCCAGGTCCGGCATGGAGAGCGCTTCGTCCGCCGGCGCCAGCATTGGCTGCGCGACGGACGCGCGCTCACGATATATGGATTCCTCCGTGAGCGCTTCCGCGGCGGTTTCCGCATACGTCTCCGCCAGACGCCTGCGGGCGGCCTCTGTATTCGGGGCGCTGTGCCGCCCGACATAGTGGTCGTCGATGTACGCCTGTACGTCCATATACAGCTTTTTACTGGCGATGAACGCGCCCGGCGCGAAGACCACGAGATACACGTTCATTTCATTTTCCATGAGGAATTCCGTGATGATCCCGCTGGCCACAGCGATCGCCTGGTCCGCGGGATAGCCGTACGCGCCGGCGGAAATCAGCGGGAAGGCGACGCTTTCGCACCCATGACTGAGCGCCAGCGCCAGCGAGTTGCGGTAGCAGGCGGCCAGAATGTCCCGCTCGCCGTGGCGGCCGCCGCGCCAGACCGGCCCGACTGTGTGAATCACATATTTCGCCGGCAGGCGGTACCCGCCCGTGATTTTCGCCTCACCCGGCTCGCAGCCGTTCAGCGTCCTGCACTCCGCCAGCAGCTCGGGGCCGGCGGCGCGGTGGATCGCGCCGTCCACGCCGCCCCCGCCCAGCAGCGAGGTGTTCGCGGCGTTCACGATGGCGTCCACGCGCATTCGGGTGATGTCGTTGCGAACGAGATGAAAAGGCATGGTTGATCCTCCTTTCTTGGTAGAATAAACAGGAATTTATCAATGGGAAATGGGGAATGGGAAATGGGAAATTGAGTTAGCCTTATACACCTGCCG
>CAMNEH010000104.1 GCA_946536315.1 uncultured Clostridia bacterium | reverse complement strand
TTGCTGGCCTCGGGGCAACCGGCGGATGCATAGTTATGTGATCCGGGAATTCAGGGTTGAAGAGGATGACGACAGCATGACTGTCTGAGACCATTGTAAAAAGCAAGTAACTATACGGCCTACAGCCCGATGTTCGTAATGAACAGCGGGCTTTTCCGTATGCTTTCCCCGCTCTGCCTGAGCAGGGAAAGCGTCAGCGTCAGCAGCGACTCCACGAAGATGAGCGGCTGATCAGGGCAGCGTGATGGGCAATGGGGGCGTAATAGTCCGCGGTGACCGCGGCGCAGCAGACGGCCATCAGGGCAAAATTGACGACCAAGCCGCGGCGCGTCCCGCGTTCCTGTCGATTATCGGCCCGCCTCCGCCTTCTCCGGGGCGCGGCGGGCCAGGCCGAGCCGGTCCAGCAGCGCGGCGACGTCCCCGGCGTCCAGGGGCTTGACCAGGAAGCCTCTGGCCCCGGTATGCCAGGCGTCCAGCGGGTCATTCGGGAAGGCCGTGAGACAGACGGCGCGGGTGGCCGGATGGAGCGCCAGCAGCTTTCCACACGGCTCGAAGCCGCCGGGCTTCCCGCTTTCGATACCGACACGGCTATCGTCCCTGTTCCTTCACATTTTCTAACATAATATCATATCCGAATTCCGGCGCGTTTTCAAGCCGGGCGCACGAAAAGAATTGTGCCAATCTGGAACATCCTATTGATAAACTACCGCAAATAATGAGAAAATATCATGACTGTGGGATGCATGCGCAGCCCGGCAGCCGACGGATGAGCCAAGGGGCGGTCGCCCCGTTCGGGATACGCGGTGCCTGTCTGAAGCGGCAGGCGGGGAGAATGATAGATGAACTGGAATGTCATGATGAAGCGGATCGCCGCCATTTTCCTGGTGGTCCTGCTGGTGCTGCAGGTCACGCCGATGGACGCTGAGGACAGCAATCGGACGTTCTACAGCGAGTGGTGGAGTCCGCAGCAGGTGCTGGCGCCGATCGAGCACAGCTTTTCGGGCGTCGGGGACAGCGTGCTGCTGCCGTATCTGCTCGCCGGGAACGGCATTTACGGCGGCCTGACGGACGTGTCGCTGGACAGCGACGCGGTCACGCTGGGCGACGACCTGTACCTGACCGCGACCGGCTATTTTGACAGCGTGACGCTTTCGGTGACCGTGAACGGGATCGTGTATACCGTCGTCCTGCACAACCCGGGCGGCGAAACGCCCATCCCCGCGGGGACGGAGGTATCCGGCGAAAGCGGCAGCTTTACCGCGGCCGGCGAGGTCCCGGCGGGCACGGCGCTCGTCGTGGGCGCGTTTGAGCCGACGGAGGCCCTGCGCGCGGCGATCCCGGCGGACGAAGCGGACGCCGTGACCGTCTGGCTGGAGATCGGCCTTCAGTCCCCGGACGGGGAGGCCGTGCACACCGGCGCGGAGGTCAGTGTCAACACACAGATCGAGCTGCCCGCCCCGCCCGCGCTGAACGGGCTGACCGGACGCGCCGTCATCCGTGGCGCGCGGCTGTACCACGTGACCGGCGAATCCACTGTCGAGGAGCTGCCGGTGGAGGTAGAGACGGTGGAGGGCGCGATCACCGCGCTGCGCTTCACCGCGCCGTCCTTCTCCGGCTTCGCTTTGTCCTACACGGTGGACTTCGAATATTCCGTGAACGGGCAGACCTTTGAGTTCAGCCTGCCGGGCGGCGGCTATGTGACGCTGCGCCAGCTGGCGGCGGCGCTGGGCATCGGTATCAATGACGAGGCGGCGGTCGAACGCTTCCTGGCGGACGTCGAGCAGGTGACGTTCTCTGATCCCAGCCTGGTCTGGGCGGGGCAGGCGGCGGAGGAAACGACCGTCGGGCAGATCAAGGCCGCCCACGGGCTGGTCAGCGAATACAGCGCCGAGCTGACGGAGGCGCAGGTCGCCGAGATCGACGGCGCGGCCATTGCCGCCGGCGAATGGCTGCTGATCAGCCTGAAGCCGTTCACGAGCGAGGAAACGCTGACCGTGACCATGCGCAACGGTGAAGCCTGGACGGTGAAGGTGACCGACGGGCAGATCGTCGCGCTGTACCTGAGCGCCAGCGGCCAGCTGTACGAGGTGACCGTCACCTATGACGACGACGCGCAGATCCCCGACGGGGCGAAGCTGAAAATCACCGAGTTCAACCAGGGCAGCGAGGCGTATACCAACGCGCGCAACGCCGTGCTGGCGGACCTGCTCGCCCGCGGCGAGACCGTGGACCTCAGTACGTTTGAGCTGGCGGCGCTGGACATCTCCATTCTGGACGCCGACGGCCATGAGATCGAGCCCGCCGCGCCCGTGCGCGTGGACATGACCATCAAGTCCCTGCCCGGCGTGGACGACCTGAGCGAGATCATTGACACCCTGCAGGTGCAGCACCACGTGGAGGTGGACAACGGCGTGGTCGTGGAGACCGTCTTCGACGGCGCGACGCGGGCCGCCTTTACGCTGGATACCAACGCGGCCGTCGCCGCCGCCGGCATCGTGGTCGACCCGGATTCGGTGAGTGAGGAGGATTTCGCCCCTGCCGTGCTGGCTCCCGCCGTGTATGCCCCCACCGTGGATGGGCCGGCGGACGACGTTCACGTGAGCTTCAATACCCCGGTCTTCTCCACGTTTACCGTGACGTGGAGCGGCAGCTCGGCGGACAGCCGCAGCAGCCTGAACGGGCATTCGTTCTTCCTGGTCAACAGCGGCGCGAACGCGGCGATGGTCGCCGAGAATACCAGCAATAATACCAGGCTGAGGGCCGTGCGGTATAACCCGGCGGACACTTCGATCACGAAGTGGTATTTCCAGCGGCAGAGCAACAATGACTATTATTATTATATCAGCGACGGCAACGGCCGCTATCTGAACATCGGCAACGGCAACAGTTCGTACGTCAGGGTCTCGAACTCGCCTCAGCTGATATATGTTGACAAGAACAACAACAATCAATTCAGGCTGCAGCGCAGCAACAATCAGAATTCTACCGCCGTAAATCTGTACAGCGGCAGCATCGACTCGGGCTTCGGACCGTATAACGACCGGGGGAACAACGAGTGGTTCACGGCGTACTATCCCGATGCCGCGATGGCGACTATCCATTATGTGGACACGGACGAGCAGGAGCTGACGGTCAGCAAAGGCACCATCGCCAGCGACACCCTGCTGGGCAGCAACGCCTACCTGATCTATGATATTGAAGGCGGTGGGTACGAATACAAGGAAACGATCATCCGGCGCGCCGGCACGGACACCGCTATCAGGGCGTATTTGCGATTGAATAACGGCAGGTGGCAGTATACCACCAACGGAAGCAACTGGTCGAACGTCGAATCCGGCGATGACATCTATGTCAAGTATAAAAAGAAGGCGACGCCGCCCAGCGGCGGTACCCCCACCCTGGTGGAGCTGGACGAGGACGAGAAGCCGGAGCGGCCGACCATCCTGAAGGATTCCAAGGTCAACGGCGACGGCACCAACACCCTGAGCCTGAGCGTGACCAGCCATACCAAGCCCAGGGAAGTGCTGAAACTGGCGGACGTCATCGTCATCTTTGACCGTTCCGGCAGTATGGGGCAACGCATTGACGGAACCAGTACGACCTCTGACGAAACTGTGCAGAGAATGGCTCTGCTGAAAAAAGCTGTGAACGGTCTGGCGGAAACGCTGATCGGAGACGATTCGGAATATATTTATACGGACCCTGAGGATGGCAGACAGTATAAGCAGATCAGGATGTCGCTGGTTTCGTTCTCAAACACCGCCACGAACGCCACGGGTTTTACGGATGACGAGGGTGAATTCGCAGGCTGGGTCAACAACCTGGACGCGAACGGCGGCACCAACTGGGAACAGGCGCTGCAGAAAGCGAACGAGGCAGCGGTGGACGATGGCCGCGCGACCTTCGTCATCTTTGCGACCGACGGCGAGCCGACCTTCCGCATGACCAGAATGACCGATACGGACGTCAGTCTGTACAACAGCAGTACACAGCGAAATGATATCCGCTCTGATTATTACTATCCGTACAATGTCTACGGAAATGGCAGCTATGATGACTTTGAGTACAGCTATCAGGCCGCACTTGTACAGGCAAAGTCCATTGTGGCAAAGAACAAGAATCTGTATATGATTGGCATCGGCCCGTCAGTCGCCAACCTTTCACGGTTTAATGCCGACGCCGGCGCGGACGGGTATTATTCCGCCGAGTCCGCCGAGGCCCTGGAAGAAGCGTTTGAGGACATCAAGCGGCGCATCGCGGCGACGGCCGGCTACAGCGACATCAAGATTTCCGACGGTATCACCAACCTGACCCAGACGGTGCAGAAGTCCTCGCTGGTGAGCTTTGCCGAAGACGACTTCACCTACTACAAGGGCGCTGTGGATCACCTGGCGACGCAGGCGGATGTGGACGCGGGCCGCGCCGCGAAGGTGGGCGATCCTGTGGTCCTGACCTGGGAAAGCTGGGACCCCGCGTCCGAGCACTGCGCCGAGGCGGTCTACCGCGACGGCGCCGTCGTGTGGAACATGGGCGACGACTTCATGCCGCAGGACGGCTACAGCTACCAGGTGCGCTTCAAGGTGTGGCCGAGCCAGGCCGCCTACGACCTGCTGGCTGACCTGAATAACGGTGTCAAGAGCTATGACACTCTGCCGGAGGATGTCAAGGCGCAGATCAAGGAGCCCACGACCACGGGCGGCATGTATACGCTGAAAACCAACAGCGACACCAGCTATAACTACAAGGAAGCCACGCTCGTCGACGGTACGGTGACGACCGAGGACCAGGATCTCCTGAATCCCCCGGGATCGTTCGCCGACGTCGATCCCCTGGAGCTGACGACCAAGCCCCTGCAGGTGAAAAAGCAGTGGCATAACAACTATGTCGACAGCCGAGACCTGGACAAGCTCGATCATATCACCATGGAGCTCTACGGCGTCGACCCCGACGGCGCCACGTCGCATGATTTCAAAACGATCACGCTGACCAAGGAAAGCGGCTGGTACGCGGCGAACAACTATATCTCGTACGGCCTGGTCACCTACAACACCGCGACCAACAAGGGTGAAAAGATCTATGAAACCGGCCACGACTTCACGCTCCGCGAGACGGACGACGAGGCGCACTACTATGAGCTGACCGCGGGCGTGTACCGGCCGATGTTCATCAACGGCACCCCGACGATCCTGGAAAAAATCGACGCCGCGCCGTCCGGTATGAGCGCCGATGTATTCCACTACTACGACGGCACGCACCATTATTACCGGATGGACGGGAAGATCTACCGGGATACGCAGTCCGACATCCTGGTGATCGCCACCAACAGCCACCGCAGCTACCTCGAGCTGATCAAGACGGTCGTGGATGAGGACGGGAATCCCGTGCTGGACGACCAGATGTTTGAGTATACGATCAAACTGACGGTGCCCGCGGGCACTCCCAATTACGATACGCTGGAAAAGTACCTCTGGTTCAGCGTGTACGATACCGTGGCCCGGCGCACGCTTACACGCGACGAGTATGTATGGGATGACCCGCACCTGATCAAGCCGGAAGAGGAGGACCCCGCGTTCAGCGGTCCGGAGTACGCGAACTACCTGGTCGCGCTCAGCGGGCAGGCCTTCACGATCAAGCTCAGGCCGGGCTGGTCCCTGCGTTTCCTGAACCTGCTGAACGGTACGACCTATTCCTTTGAGGAAACTGAGATTCCGTCGGGCTACAGCTTCGTCCGCGCGGATGTCACCGGCACGCGCTGGATCGCCAACATGGTGGATGGCGTCGACCAGGGCCACGCGGAGACCATGACCGGCCTGCCGTCCAATACCAGCGGCGACAACACCAATACGGGCATCAGCGGCACGATCGACTACGCCAACGCGCGCTACCGCACGACCTACACGAACACCACGCTGACCAAAGAGGTCAAGGTCCTGAAGGTCAGTACGGACGGCACGACGGTCCTGCCCGGCGCTAAGTTCACACTGTACACGGAAAGCGGCTACGATGCTTCCCCGAAGCGCCCGGCGAGCGACCTGACGACCGGCGCAGACGGCACGGCCGACCTGGGCAGTCTGTCGTACGGCACCTACTACCTGGTCGAAACGGGCGCGCCCGACGGCTATACATTCCCGGAGACCCCGATCGTCATCACGGTAGGCGCGTCCGGCGTGACCGCCACGCAGGGCACCCGCACGGTGCCGGTGAGCGGCAACGACCAGGACGGCTACGTCCTCAGCGTGGACAATGAACCGGTGACGACGGAGCTGCCCATCCCCGTGCAGAAGGTCATGCGGGGCCGCGACCTGGCCAGGGACGAGTTCAGCTTCGTGCTCCAGCCCATCGACATTGACGGCCATCGCGACGAAACCGCCCGGCAGACCATCTACAACCCGGCGGGCGAAGAGGGCGAGACGGTCACGTTCCACTTCAACCTGGACTTCAGCACCGATGATATCGTGAACGCGCGCTATCTTGACATGGAAGGCCATGCGGTGTACTATTATGTCGTATACGAGGAACAGGGCAACGAGCCGGGCGTCATCTATTCCACGCTTCAGTACATCGTCCGGGTCACGCTGATCCCGGGCAGCGGGACGCTCGAAGCCATACCGGCCATCTATCCATACAGCGGGGAAGGCCCGCTGCCGGCTGAGGCGACGGAGGGGCTGCAAAGGAGTACCTGACCAGACAGCGTCCAACAGGCGCGGCGTATGCCGCGCCTGTTTGTCACAGTTCAGTCTTTATCCGCCCTTCCCACGCTCCACATACTGGGCGTCATGACAAATCAAAAGCTTGGCTTGCGCAATATGACCAATTTGCTGGGAACTTTCACAATCAATGCCATCACTGGGGAAAACGGAGGTCCCCCAGTGGAGCAAATGATATGACCGTCATTCATCCAGAGGAGAGATCGTCATGCAGGCGTATGGCACGTATTTTCAGAACGATCCGCTGCGGCCGCTTCAATATGGGACGGTGACGCTGATCAACCCGCCGCGGCAGCGGCTGCGGGGGGAGCCGAAAAAGGAGGGCATCCTGGCCCATCCGGTGATCGTGGGCTTCTGCGGGACGGATCACGAGCTGATGGAAATGGGCCGCCGCGGGGAGCTGGGACCCAAATTCCCGGCAGGGCAGCAGCGCCTGATCAACGGGCATGAGGGCGTGGTCTGGGTGCCGGAACAGCGGCGCTTCGCCATCGTGCTCATCCGCGGCGGGGACAGTATCGATCCGACGCGCTTCACCGAGGACGAAACGTATTTCGAATACGGCTGCGACCAGGCGGACGGCCTGTTCTGCGACAGCATCTACGTGAACCCGGACATGCTGCTGGACATCCCGGACGGGTACGCGCGGGACGGGAGGCTGGCCCTGTCCTTCGCCAAGAAAATGGTGTTCCCGGACCCCTTCGCCTGCATGCTGTTCCAGCTGGAGCGGATGGAGGACCTGGGCAGCGCGCACTGGTTCCGCCAGACGGCGCGCAGGCGGTCCTGCGACCTGGAAACGGCGCGGACCTACGCCGCGGACGAGATCTTTGAGCGCACGGTGATCTTCGGCCTGGGCACCACCGGCATGTTCATCGGCGACGTGATCCGTCAGGCGCACCCGGACGCGCGCATCTGCTTCGTGGGCCGCAGCCCGGCGGACAGCCCGAAGGTGCGCTTCGCGCTCGCGCAGGCGAAGGCGGAGTACGTGCGCAACACCTTCGCGGATCCCGCCGACTGCGCCGCGGCCATTGGCGGCGCGCTGGGCGGCAAGGCGACGTGCTTTATCGGCGTCAGCGGCACCGGCGTGGAGCATGAGATCGCCTTCAGATATGGCGCGCTGGGCTGCAACGGCCTGTATAACTCCTTCTCCCTGGGGCCGCGCGTCGCCTTTGACTCGATGCCCTTCGGCTTCCACAACCACCTGATCTTCGGGTCCATCAATTTCCGGCAGGACCATATGGAAAAGGCGATCCGGATGCTGTCCGTCAGCCGCTACGACGAGATCGTGGCGCTGATCGACAAGGAGACTTTCATCGCCGACCCCATGGACGCGTATGAACACAGGATCTACTGCCCGGGCGCGCCGATGAAAACGGCGGTGATCTGGAACCACGACTACATCGATGAAAGCCGGTGAGGCGCATGATCGACGCGCATGTGCATTTGTGGCTCAGGCAGCAGGGCAGGGTGAACGGCCTGCCGGTATACGACCTGGGCGGGGGCAGGAGCCAGTTCGGCGCGGAGGCGGTCCAGATGCTGCCGCCCTATATGACCGACGGCGTGAACAGCGCTGGGCGGCTGCTGGCGAATATGGATTTTGCCCAGGTCGCCGGGGCGGTGGTGACGCAGGAATATATCGACGGCAACCAGGACGCCTATCTGCGGCAGGTCCGCGCCGACCATCCGGACCGGTTCCGGGTGACGGCGCTCTATGAGGAGCGCGGCCTGCCCGATCCCCGCGGCGTGGACGGCATCAAAATCTGCGGCGGGCGGCTCGGGAACCCGGACCTGACGGCCTGCGCGGAGGTGTTCGCGCTCGCGGACCGGGAAGGGCTGTTCGTGGCCATCGATATGGCGGACGGCGACCGCCAGACCGCCTCCCTGCGGGAGCTGGCGCAGCAGTACCCCGGGGTGCGGGTCGCCATCGGCCATTTCGGCATGGTGACGCGGCCCGGCTGGCTGGAGCAGATCCGGCTGGCCCGGCTGCCCAACGTGTCGATCGAAGCCGGCGGGATCACCTGGCTGTTCAACAGCGAGTTCTACCCGTACCCGTCGGCCGTCCGCGCCATTCTGACGGCGCGGGATACCTGCGGCATGGACAAGCTCATGTGGGGTTCGGACTATCCCCGCACCATGACCGTCATCACCTACCGCATGAGCTGGGATTTCATTGAAAAATCGCCGCTCCTGACGGACGAAGAAAAACAGCTGTTTTTGCATGACAACGCCAGGCGCTTCTACCGCTTCGGCGAGCTGCCCGAGATGCCTTATATACACCATATGGCGGAGTAAACATACGCATGGGGGACTGCGTCCCCCCTACGGAACCCCCCAACGGTGTTTCCTGTCGGACCTGCGGTCCTCCCGGGCGGAAACACCGCAAGGTAGAAATCGCTGACGCGATTTCGTCCTCGCAACGTACATGCCGTAAGGTGTCGCGCGCGCACCGCGAGGGCTTCGCCCACACGCACC
>CAMNEH010000103.1 GCA_946536315.1 uncultured Clostridia bacterium | reverse complement strand
ATCAACGCGCTGCGCTACAGCCTGCGCCTGATCTTCCTGGTACTGGGGTCGAGCCTGCTGACGCTGACCACCGCGCCGGTCACCCTGACCGACGGCCTTGAACGCCTGCTCTCACCACTGAAGGTCATTCATTTTCCCGCGCATGAAATGGCCATGATGATGACCATCGCGCTGCGCTTTATCCCCACGCTGCTCGAGGAGGCGGACAAGATCATGAAGGCGCAGTCTGCCCGCGGCGCCGACTTTGAATCCGGCAAGCTCTTTGAGCGCGCCAGAGCGATGGTCCCCCTGCTGGTGCCGCTGTTCATCAGCGCGTTCCGCCGCGCGGGCGACCTCGCCATGGCGATGGAAGCGCGCTGCTATCACGGGGGCGAAGGGCGCACCCGCCTGCACGTGATGAAGATGGCGAAGCGGGACTGGATCGCGATCCTGATCACCGCCGTGTTCCTGGCGCTGGTCATCGTCGAGCCGTACGTCGTGCCCTGGCGCGTATGACCAGTCGGTACCTGCTGACGGTCGCCTATGACGGCACCGCCTACTGCGGCTGGCAGGCGCAAAAAAACGGCCCCAGCGTGCAGGAAACGCTGGAAACCGCCCTGAGCCGGCTGCTGGGCGCGTTCACCCGCGTGACCGGCGCGAGCCGGACAGACGCGGGGGTCCACGCGCTCGGCCAGCGCGCGCACTTCGACGCGGACACGCGCATTCCCCCGGACAAGCTGCCGTTCGCGCTGAACACCATGCTGCCGCCGGATATCCGCGTTACCGCCGGGCTCGCCGTGCCGGACACGCTGCACGCGCGCTTTTCCGTCGCGCAGAAAACCTATACCTATCGCATTCACAACGCGCCGCACGCCAGCGCGCTGTACCGGAACCTGACGGCCCACGTGCCCCTGGCGCTGGACGAGCGGCGGATGCACGCCGCCGCGCAGGCGCTGGCCGGGACGCACGATTTTGCCGCGTTCTGCGCCGCGGGCGGCTCCGCGAAAACGACCGTCCGCCACATCTCGCGCATCGCCGTCGCCCGCGAAGGCGACCGCGTGACGTTGACCGTCACCGGCAACGCGTTTCTGTACAATATGGTGCGCATCATCGCCGGGTCCCTCATTGATATCGGGCATGGGAAGCTGCCGCCTGACTGTCTGACCCGCGCGCTGACTACCCTTAACCGGCTGGACCTGGGTGTCACCGCGCCGGCCTGCGGGCTGGAGCTGACGGAAATCCAGTATCCGCCGGAAAGCCTGGCGCTTTGTCAGTCATAAACGCCCTTGCCCATGCAGCATTTTTTGAATTTCTTGCCTGAGCCGCAGGGGCAGGGATCGTTCCGGCCGACCTTTTCTCCGCTCCGCACAAAGGGCTGGCCGCTGGCGTCGGAAGCATACAGCATTCTCGCCTCAGCTCTCTTCTGCAGCCGCTTTGTGTACTCTGCGCCCCTGTATTGATCCGACAGGCGAAGGAACTCCCGTTCCAGCCTGCGCTGGTCAGCCGACACGTCCTCCTCGCCGAGCATCGCGAAAAACTCCGCGTGCTGAGCGCAAAGCTCCGGATAATCCGCCCGGATCAGCGCGGCGTCCTGACTGACTGTTTCCCAGTCGTCCATTATGCACAGCTCTGCGTCCAGCGCCGCGTACCTGCTGAGCTTCGGGTCTTTTTTCACGAACCAGCCGGATTTTGCCAGATCCTGCCAATGCTTGGAGGCCAGTCTCCGGTCCTCCTGCAGCGCGTCGACCATCGCCACGATCCGAAGCTCCCTCACATCTTCCGGCTCCGCCAGCTTCCAGCGCACGCACGAGTCCGCAAGCCGGAGAATCCGCTGCGCGTCCTCCGGCGTGATTATCAGAATGTCGCCCGGTCCGGTATCGGCGATCGTCTCCAGCGGCCGAATGACGTAATCCGACATCTTCAGCTGACGGTGATACCGCGTGAGAAACGCGTCATAGCGGTCCAGAAACGCGGACGCTGAGTGCGCCTGCGTCGTCATCAGCTCCCCAGCCTGATAAAACAGTCTGACGGCCATGAACAGCTCCTCATCCGCCCACTCCGTATTGCCCAGCGTTTCCCATGTAACGTCCAGGGATTCCTGCAGGGCGTCGTTGTCCCGGGCACATGAGGCATAATCCGTCATGAACGGCAGCTCCCTGCAGCCGAGCCGGTACGCGGTGCGGAAGGCAGGGAGCGCTTTTTTATACCAGCCCCGCGAATAGGTCGCGTTCGCCAGCTGCGAATGGGCGTGAGCACTTTGTGGGCAGAGCGCGGTGAGCCGTTCCGCATACCGCGCCGCTTTCTGGGTGTTGCCCGTCCTGATCAGGGCGTTCGCCAGCCGGCTCAGGCACAGCGGATCGTCCGGCGTCACTTCCAGCGCGTTGACGAGGCACGACGCCGCCCGCTGATACTCTCCCCGCGCCTCCCATTGCTCCGCCTGCTGTAGGAAATACGCCGTGACGGCGTTATCCGGCATTGGAAACTCTGGCGCGGTATCCGCCTGAACGGGGCCATCCTTCAGCGCTTCATAGGCACGGCGGATCAGCTGAAAGCCCTCCGGGTCCTTCTCGGGGCTGTGTTCCCGGATCAGGCGGAAGTACGCCCGTTTGACGTCCGCCGCCGAGGCGCCGGGGCTGAGCTTCAGGGCGTCATATAACACTTTCTGTTCGGCGCTCACCATCACTGTGCCTCCGTTTTCCTCAGCGCGGCGGTCAGCTCGCCTTCCGCGCGCTCCGCGTCATGGACATTCCCTGCGATCAGCGCCTGCTTGAGCTTGAACAGCAGGGTTTCCACGCGTTCCTTCAGGCCGCCCGGAAGGGTGTTCTGCGCGACGGCGCGCTCCGCCCTGCGGATGATCGCGCGGAAGCGGGGCGCATCCGGAGCCGTTTTCCAGGCGGAAACGTCCGGCTTCTCCTCATCGCGGCCCATATGGATCTCGATCATCGCTTCCTCTCCGGTGGACACGATCGCCGCACGGACGACCAGCAGCCCATTCAAGTCATACGAAAAGGTCACGTTGATTTTTTCCATGCCGGCGGGTTTGGGCGGGATGCCCTTCACCTCAAACTCACCCAGGAAATGATTGTGGGTCACATCACGGCTTTCGCCCTGGTATACCTCAATTTTCGCCACTGTCTGGCGCGGCGACGCGGTCGCATAACGCTCGGTCCGCTCCGTCGGAATGGTCGTGTTGCGGGGAATGACCACGCTCATCACCGTATCGGTCCGTTCATCCCGCACCCGCACGCCCAGGCTGAAGGGATTGACGTCCGTCATCACCAGCCCCTCACGCTCGTCCACCTCGCCCGCGATGATGCCGGCCATGACAGCCGCGCCTTCGGCCACAGCGAAGTCCGGATCCACGGGCTGCTCAGGCGCCCGGCCCAGAAAACGGGCGATATCCTCGACGATCATCGGCATCCGTGTCGACCCGCCCACGAGGATCACCCTGTCGATCTCGTCATCGCGCAGGCGCGTGTCGCCCAGCACCCGGTCGATCGGATCGTGCGTCCTTTCCAGCAGGTCGGCCGTCAGGTTTTCAAACTGCGCGCGCGTGACCGTTTCATCGAGCGCCACCGGCTGCCCATTGATGGTGCAGACCGCCGGAATGATGACCCGGTACGTATCCTGGGTACTCAGGGCGATCTTGCACTTTTCCGCCTCTTCCTTCACGCGCGCCAGGGCATAGCGGTCCTGGCGCAGGTTTTTGCCGTGCTTTGACTGAAAATGCGCGAACAGCCATTCCATCAGCGCTTCGTCAAAGTCCTTGCCGCCCAGCTGATTGTCGCCGCTGGACGCCTTGACCTCCAGGACGCCTTCGAACATTTCCAGGAGCGTGACGTCAAACGTGCCGCCGCCCAGGTCATAGACCAGCACGTGGCTGTTTTCATCCAGGTGCGAAAGGCCGTAACGCATGGCGGCCGCCGTCGGCTCGTTCAGGATGCGTTCCACAAAAAAGCCCGCCATTTTTCCGGCGCGGATCGTCTCACGGCGCTGCCGGTCGTTGAAATACGCCGGCACAGAAATAACGGCGCGGTCAACCTCTTCGCCCAGGAATTCCGAAGCGTAGGTCCTGACATAGGACAGCAGCCGCGCCTGCAGCTCAACAGGCTCAAAGGTCGCCTTGCCAAGGGCGATGCGCTCGCCGGAGCCTGTTTTACGCTTGACCTCCATCGCGGTGTTCTCCGGAAAGAGCAGCGCCTGCGCCCGCGCGCGTTCACCGACCAGCCAGTTGCCGCCCTGGTCAATGCCGACCACGGACGGCGTAACAGCCGCGTGGTCCAGGTTCAGGATGATTTCCGGCTTCCCGTTCCGGTAAACCGCCGCCTCCGTCGTCGAGGTGCCCAGATCAATGCCGATGATCGCGCTCATGGCCGCGTGTCTTCCTTTCCGTCAGTCTTTCTCTGGTATACCGCCGCCTGCGCTCTGCGCAGCACCCGCCCTTTGTACACGTATCCGCAAGTATAGATCTCCGCGATCCTCAGGTCGTCCTCCGGCGATGCCAGGTCAATGACGCTGACTGCTTCGTACAGATCGGGACTGAACGGTTCCCCCGGCCTGTCCAGCACCTCCAGCCCGGCGAGGCGGCGCTCCGCCAGGAGCGAATCCTCGACCAGGTCCAGCTGCCTCGACCAGTCCGCCGACGCCTGTGCGGCGCGCCTGAGCGCAAACAGCGCGTCGTGACACCGCATCACCAGGCTGAGCAGCACAGATTCATTGCGCTGCGCGCGCTCCTCGTCCCGGCGGTTCATCGCCTCGCACGCGGCCTGCAGCCGGTCCGACTGCGCCTGTGCGTCCGACCGCCATTCCTCCAGCGATTCCAGCATGTCCTCAATCGCCATATCGTGCCGCCCGATCGCCTGGTCCACGGCCTGCAGCCGCTCGACGACCGTCTGCGCGGCGTCCTTCGCCTGCCGCTGCAAAGCGTCCAGCTGCTCCGCGCACCGCTCGCCTGCCCGAAGGATCGGCGCAAGCGCCTTTTTTGTCACCAGCATACCGCATCTCCTTTGCGTTTTCCTGAATACACCGCCATTATAGGAGTGCAGGCCCTCATTTGTCAATCGTGATTCAAAATTGACAATCCCTGCCGCTCATGCTACAATAATCCGGACGGTCAAAAAGGGCGCATGTACCCGCATGCGCCGTCAAAAGGGATGAGTCGTTCCCGTATATATGCCGTCTGACCCGGAAAGCGAAGCAGGCAAGTGTGCAGTCAACATGAAGGAGGATGGTCATTATGGCTCAGCTCAACTACCAGGTTTTGAAGCAGTCGGGATACCAAGGCTACATCCTGGAAAAAGCGCCCGAAAAGGTCATGCAGTTCGGTGAAGGCAACTTCCTGCGCGCCTTTGTGGACGATTTTATCGACATCGCGAACGAAAAAGCCGGCTACAACGGGAAGGTCGTCCTGCTGCAGCCGATCGCCCAGGGCCTGACGGATATCATCAACGCTCAGGAGGGCCTGTATACATTATATCTGCGCGGCAGCGAGAAGGGCGTCAAGGTCGATGACAAGCGCGTGATCAGCGCCGTCAGCCGCTGCCTCAATCCATACGGCGAGTGGGACAAGGTGCTGGAGCTCGCGAAGAGCGACGACCTGGAGATCATCGTCTCCAACACGACGGAAGCCGGCATCGTGCACGACGCTGAGAGCCGGTTTGACCAGACGCCGCCCATCAGCTTCCCCGCCAAGCTGACCCGCGTCCTGTACGAGCGCTTCACCGCTGGCAAAAAGGGCATCGTCATGCTGTCCTGCGAGCTGATCGACAACAACGGCAAGGAGCTGCTCAAGTGCGTGAACCAGTACATCGACGACTGGAAGCTGTCCGAAGAGTTCCGCGCCTGGGTCAACAATGAAAACATCTTCTGCTCCACCCTGGTGGACCGTATCGTGCCGGGCCGCATCCGCGACCCGCAGGAGGTCGCCCGCCTGAACGAGCAGAACGGGTATGAGGACCCGCTGATCGACGTGGGCGAGGTCTTTGGCATCTGGGTCATCGAAGGCCCCGCAGGCCTGGAAGATCGCCTGCCCTTCAAAGCAGCCGGATGTCCCGTGATCGTGGTGCCGGACGTGACGCCCTACAAGAAGCGCAAGGTGCGCATTCTCAACGGCGCGCACACCGGCTTTGTACTGGGCGCGTACCTGGCCGGCTTCGATATCGTGCGTGACTGCATGCACGACGACACCGTGCGCGGCTTCATGAACAAAATGCTCAACGAGGAGGTCATTCCCACGCTGCCGCTGGACAAGAAGGACCTGGACGAGTTCGCCGCGGCGGTGCAGGACCGGTTCAACAATCCCTTCGTCAACCACGAGCTGATGAGCATTTCGCTGAACTCCACCTCCAAGTGGCGCGCGCGCAACATGCCCACCTTCCTGGACTACATTGAAAAGAACGGCCGCCTGCCCAAGTGCCTGACCACCAGCCTGGCCGCCTATATCGCCTTTTATTCCAACGACATCCAGGCGCTCACCGTCAAGGGCCTGGTCTGCCGCCGCCCGAAGGGCAACGAATACGTGGTATCCGACGACCGCTGGGCGCTGGAATTCTATTTCGCGCGCAAGGACGACGCGCCGGAAGCGCTGGTGCACGATGTGCTGACCAACGAGCAGATGTGGGGCCAGGACCTGTCCAAGATCGCCGGCCTGGAGCCCGAAATCGTCCGCATCCTGAAGCTGATCCGCGAAAAAGGCGCGCTGGAAGCATATAAAGAAGCGATCGCCTGATCCACTGCGCGCAGCGCTGGGCCGGAGGCCCGTCCGCCCCGGCCGCGGCGCCGCGCGGCACTTCAAGGGAGGCATTCATATGACACGCATCGTGCTGATCCTTGTGCTCCTGCTGGCGCTGTCCGGCCTGACCGCCTGCGCGGAGGGGCCACTGGACGCTTTGTTCGAGGCCGGTCAGGCCGTCCTCGTTGAAACCGATCATGCCGGCTTTGACCTCGCGAACTGCAGGATCGTCCTTCCGCCCGATGAGTACTTTGCCAACAGCGGTACGCCGAAGCCCACTGAGGACGAGCTGAAAAGCACCGCCGCGGCGCTGCTGGCGAACACGAACGTATTCAGCGTGTCGCCGGCGGGCGTTTCCGCGCTGGCCGTGGCCGGCGGTACGAAGGGTACGGTGTTTGCCCTGAACGGCGACAGCCTTGCCGTGCTTTTTCCCAGTGAAACACGGGGCGTCTCGGATCAATACGGCAATATGCAAATGCTGTTTAAGGCGGGGCTTCGCACGCGAATCAGCGATGAAGGCGTCGTCTGGTCGCCTGACGGCCGCTATGCCGTCATTTCCAATAACCGCATGGTCATGCAGAGCATGCAGCTCATCATCGATCCCATGGTCATCGACACGGCGACCGGCGAGGTCTTCCTGACGGCAACATACAACAATCGCATTTTCGCAAGGGAAGGTGAGGAGACTGGCGGCGCGCTCACGGCGGCCTGTTTTTCCCGTGACGGGCGGTACCTGTACTACAGCTTTCTCGGCGCCATCGGGCAGGGCCGCTATGCCCTGCTGCGCTGCGAGCTGGCCACCGGGAACACGGAGCTGCTCTGGAGCGGCGACGACATGGTTTATTATCCCCGGCTGTCCGAGCTCAAGGACGGCTCCTTCCTCATTCTCAGTGACGTCAAGGATAGCAGCCGGCCGATGGGCGTCGCGCGCCTGGCGCCCGGCGGATTGCTCTCCGGCCTGTCAGGCGGCGCCTGGCGCGTCAGCACGGCCGCCTTCGACCTGCCCATGCAGCTGTGGCGCGTCACGCAGCTGGACTATTCCGCTGACTCCGGCTGGGCCCTCTGCCTCGGGAGCGCGGCCAGCACGGGCTATGCGCTGCAGCGCTTCCGTCCGGACGAGGGCTGCGCGGGCATTGAACAGCGCTGGATGCTGCGGGCCGACACGCATGAATTCGTTCCCGTGGAGGGCGATACCACGGATGTGTTCTCCAGCATGTTCTTTGAGGGCCATCTGAAGCCCGACGCGGAGTACCTCATGATGCTGGCCGCGCAGCTTTCCCCGGACGGGCAGTACGCGCTCGTGCAGTACCGCGAACAGGCCGGCGGCAGTCAGACCTACCCGCTGCTGCTGGTGCGGCTTGAGGATATGAAGACCGTGCCGGTCACCGGCCTGCCCGAAGGCAGCCTGCCGCCTTATCACACCGCCCTGTCCTACCGTTACGCGCCGGGCATGGAATGGAGCTGCGGACAGATTCTCCTGATGGTGGACCAGGACGTCCGCAGCTACCGGTTTGATACGGGCAATTGATCACGAATCCGTGTCATCCCACCCTGATGCAATGTCGGACCAGACAGCCACTGATGCCGATACCGGAGGTTATCACATGAACCGACTCTTACAAATCACTCCCCGCGATATGGTCGCGGTCGCGCTGGAGCCGCTGAAGGCCGGGGAAACCGTAGCCTATGGCGCCGGTGAAGTCACGCTGCTTGAAGACCTGCCCATGGGGCACAAGGCGGCGCTGCGGGACATCCGGCAGGGCGAGGCGGTCATCAAATACGGCTATCCGATCGGCCAGGCGCTGCAGGACATTCCCACCGGCGCGCACGTGCACACCCACAACCTGAAAACCCTGCTCTCCGGCGAGCTGGATTACACCTGGACGCCTGTCGAGGTGCCTGAAAAGCGCCTGCCGCCGCGCACCTTCATGGGCTATCCCCGCACGGACCGCCGCCCGGGCATCCGCAACGAGCTGTGGATCATTCCCACGGTCGGCTGTGTCAACGACGTGGCGAAGACCCTGGCCGCCATGGCGGAGGACCTGGTCGGCGGGAGCATCGACGGCGTGTACGCCTTCCCGCATCCCTACGGCTGCAGTCAGCTCGCGCTGGACCAGGACAACACGCGCCGCGCGCTGGCGGACTTCGCCGTGCACCCGAACGCGGGCGGTGTGCTGCTGCTGGGGCTCGGCTGCGAGAACAGCGGCATCGAGCAGGTCAAACCCTTCATGGGCCAATATGACGAGAGCCGCGTCCGTTTCCTGATCTGTCAGAACGTGGAGGACGAGCTGACCGAGGGCATGAACCTGATCCAGGAGCTGGCGGCGCGGATGCGCGAGGACAAGCGCGTTCCCTGTCCGGCGGACCAGCTGGTGGTCGGCCTCAAGTGCGGCGGCTCGGACGGCCTGTCCGGCATCTCCGCCAACCCCACCATCGGCGTGTTCTCCGACCTGCTGACGGCCATGGGCGGCAGCACCATCCTGACCGAGGTGCCCGA
>CAMNEH010000102.1 GCA_946536315.1 uncultured Clostridia bacterium | reverse complement strand
GGACGCTGGGATTCCGTGCTGAAAAGAACCGATATTGTCTCACTTTACTACACGACTGAATAGCTACGAATGCGGTCAGTATTCCATGGGCTGTGGGGGCTCGTCCTGTTCTGATATTCCCGGAGCAACCGGAGCGTCTGCCGCATCCGCTGCGGCCGGTGCGACCGGTGCGACCGGTGCGGCCGGTGCTTCCGGCGTTGCGGTTGGAACCGGCACCGTCGCGGGCGCCGGCTGCGGAGCGGGCTTATCCCGCGCCGCCGGTGGCTCCGGACGTTCCGGTTCCTGCTGGCGCACCAGGTCGTCAAAAAAGCTGGAGCCCGTATCCTGTATCACCGACGGTCTCAGCAGCTGCGAGGATTTGACGCTGATAGCGTCCAGCTCGCGCTGCAGCGCCTCCGCCTCCTCGTTCGTCTCCTCGATCGAGGAGAGCATCCCGCCGATGCGGTCCACCTCGCTGCCCTGCAGGCTGGTTTCCATGTTGAGCAGGCTGGCCCGGTAGGTGGCGGCGACGGCGGAAAACCGTTCCACGTTCGCCATCAGCTTGGCTACCTGGGCGCTGTAGACCTCCGCCTGCGGCTGAACGATCATCGCCTGATGGCGCAGCTCCTGGTACGCGGCCGACGCGGGGTCCAGTGCCCGCGCCTGCTCGACGTACGCGCTGACCTGGGCCCGGAGGCGGTCGCGTTCCACAGTGAGCGCCGCGCGGCTGGTTTCCCACGCGGCGATCCGGTTTTCCAGCTGCGCGATCTCCGCCCTGATCCGGCCCTTTTCGCCGCCGAACGTCCGCAGCGTCCACTGCCGCAGGGCCGAAACGCGCTTCCGCGCGGGCGCGGGCAGGGGCGCAGGGGCCTTCCCCGCAGACGGCGGCTCCTTCTCCCGGGCGGCCGGCGCTTCGGCCTTCCGGACGGGCGCGTCCGTCGCCGGGGCGGGCGTAGCCCGTGACGCGGGCGCGTCTGCTGACGCCTTCGCTTCCGCTGACGCCCTGGCATCCTGCGGCGTCTTGGCATCCGCTGCCGCCTTCGCGTCCGGCGGCGCTTCCTTCGCCGCGGCGGGCTCGCCCAGCAGCGCCAGCAGCTCGTTGAGCAGCGCGCGGGTATCCTCCCGGTCGCCCTGGGTCAGGGCGTCGCGCGCCTGGCTGGCCAGCTGGTACGCCTGTTTGGCCTTCGCCTTCTGCACGGAGCGGCGCAGCAGCGCCTGCGTCTGCCTGAGCAGCGCGGTCGTCTGCGCGTCCACCGCCAGGTCGCGCATGGTCACGCAGGTCCGCTGTGCCGATTCCCAATACTGATTCGCGTTCATATCAGTTCCAGCGCTGGTCGCCGACGAAGAACAGCGCGACCGTGCCCGGCCCGGTGTGGCTGCCGATGGTCGTGCCGATGGAGTTGATTTCCACGCGCCCGTTCAGGCGCGGGAAGCGCTGCTCCACCAGCGCGGCGACCGCCTTCGCGTCCTCCATGCACGCGGAGTTGGAGATGTAGCACTTTCCGCTGTAATTCAGCCCGCCCTCGGCGTGCTCGGCCATCCGGTCCACGATGGTGCGGATCACGGCGGCCTTGGTGCGGATCTTTTCCCGGGGGATCAGCTGGCCCAGGTGGTTCATGTTCAGCAGCGGGCAGATGTGCAGCAGCTTGCCGAAGAAGCCCGCCGTCTTGCTGACGCGCCCGCCCTTGATATAGAAGGTCAGGTCCGTCGAGAAAAACCAGTGATGCACGGTCAGCCGGTGGTCCGTCGCCCAGCGCGCGAGCTCCTCGACGCTCATGCCCTGGTCCCGGCGGTCCGCCAGCATATCCATCAGCAGGCCGTAGCCGGAGGACGCGCCGAGGGAATCGACGATGAAGATCCGGCGCTCCGGGTACGCCGTGCGCAGCTGCTCCGCCGCCGCGTTGGCTGAATTGATGGTGCCGGAAATGCCGCTGGACAGCGTCACGTGCAGGATGTCCAGCCCCTGCTTCAGAAAGCCCTCAAAATAGGCCAGGTATTCCTCCGTATTGACCTGCGAGGTGCGCGTGTCCGCGCCGTCCGCCATCGCCTGATAAAACCGGTCGAACGGGGTGGACTGGCCCAGGTCGTCCAGCATATCCTTCCCGTTCAGCTGGTAGTGAAAGCAGATAAAATGAATATCGCGCTGAGCAAAATGCTCCCTGCTCAGGTCGGCTGTGGAACAGCAGCTTAATACGTAAGACATGCATACCTCCGGTGATGGTGTGATTCGCGTCAAAAACGGCGCAGCCTGTGTTGATTATAACATTTCACGGCCGTTTTGTAAAATGTATTCGAAAATGTCATGCGCCAGCGGCGCGGCGCAGCTTCCGCCGCTGCCCATGTCCTCCAGCACGACGGACAGGGCGACGGGCGTGTCCGGGTCGTCGATAAACCCGATGAACAGGGCGTTGGTGTTCTCCTGCCCGTCCACCTCGGCGCTCCCGGTTTTGCCGCAGACCCTTGCGCCGGCGACCGCGGCCTGATGGCCCGTGCCGCCCTCCGCGTTCACGACGTCGGCCATGTACTCCTTGAGCAGCGCGGCGACATCCGCGTCCGCGATCGCGCGCCGGGCGGCCTGCGGGACCAGCTCGCGGCGCAGGCGGCCGTCCGACGCGATGGCCTGCCGCACCAGCGCCGGCTCCATCATCACGCCGTCGTTCGCCACGGCCGCGGCGATCAGGCACAGGTGCATGGGCGTCGCCAGCAGCCCGCTCTGGCCGATGCCTGTCATGGCGACCGCCCATTCGGTGCGGTCCGTATCCGGATAGGAGGAGTTTTCCACCACGATGTCCCGGAACAGAAAGTTCTCTTCAAACCCGAAGGCCATCGCCTGGCGTCTCAGCTTCGCGTCCGTCAGCTGGAGCGCGGCGGAGGCGAAGGTGTTGTTACAGCTCACCAGAAACGCGCGCCGCAGGTCGATCTGCCCGTGCGACACCAGCGTGCCCTGCGCCGAAACGCTGCCCGCGTCGTGGATCTCGCGCACCGTGCCCTCCTGGTCCTGCGCCGACAGCGCGCCCGTGCACGTGTACGAGCGCCCGCTCAGCGCCGGATCGCTCAGGACCGCGGCCGCCGTGACCGTCTTGAAGGTCGAGCCCGGCGCGTACCGGCCCTGCACGGCGCGGTTGAAATACGGCTCGCCCTCCCCGCCGCCGGCCAGCGGGTCAAACGTCGGGAAGCTCATTTCGGCCAGGACCGCGCCGGTCTTCCAGTTCATGACCACGACCGCGCCGCGCGGCGGCGCGCCGGACGCGGACAGCGCCTCCACCTTGTTCAGGATGTACGCGCAGAGCCCGCTGTCGATCGTCAGCGTCAGCGAGTCCCCCTTGCGCCTCGCGCCGGACAGATAGTCGTTCATGCGCTCGGCCATGCCCTGGTCAAAGCCGTACAGCGCCTGCGCCATGAACGTCTCGACGCCGTTGGACACGCGCCCGGCGGCGTCGCCCAGCACGTGCACCACCGCGCGGCGGACGTCCGCGCTGTCGTGATACCGCCGCGTGGCGGTCCAGCCGTCCTCGGTCTCCGTGACGGCGCTGCCGGCGAGCAGCACGCCGTTCACGTCGTATACGTCCCCCGGGATCACGTCCTGCTTCGCGCCGCGCAGCCAGCTGTTCGCGCTGGTGGAAAACCAGCGGCTGCCATAGTTGGTCAGGCTGTACGCGCCGTACGCGCCCAGCAGCAAAAACAGCGCGCACAGCAGCAGGCCGACGCTGCGGATACGATGCCGTAACTGTTTCACAGCGCGTCCTCCCCCTCGTACAGCGCGGATTCCCGCGCCTGCTGCATCCGCGCGCGGTTCACCGCGGACACGCCCTGCATGACGCCGACCAGGCACATGCTGGACACCAGCGACGTTCCGCCGTAGCTGATCAGCGGCAGCGTCACGCCGGTCAGCGGGATCAGCTTGATGTTTCCGCCGACGATGACGAAGGTCTGCAGGCCGATCATCGCGGCGCAGCCCAGGCTCATCAGCGCGTGGAAGGTCTGGTCCGCCTGCCGCGCGATCGCGAGCCCGCGCAGGATCACCGCCAGGTAGATGCCCAGCACCGCGACGCCGAACAGCGCGCCGAATTCATGGCAGATCACGGTAAAGATATAGTCGTTGAACGACGCGGGGATCACCCCGGGATTGCCCAGGCGCAGCCCGGTGCCCCACGGCCCGCCATTCGCGATGGCGATCAGCCCCTGCACGATCTGGTAGCCCGCGCCCTGGCGGTCCGCCCAGGGATTGAGCCACACCGCGACGCGGCGCTTGACGTGCGCGAACATGCGGTAGCCCACGTACGCGCCGGCCGCGCCGCCGCCCGCCCCGGCCATCAGCACCAGCGGGCTGCCGGTCGAAGCGTACATCATCAGCAGCGCCATGCCGAAGTACAAAAGCGCCGTGCCCAGGTCCTTCTGCAGCATCAGCAGGCCCAGGCAGGCCAGCGTCACCAGCGCCGCCAGGATCACCTTGCGGCGCGACAGCAGCCACGACAGGCTGACCAGCAGGCTCAGCTTGACCAGCTCGCTGGGCTGAAACCCGAACCCGAACAGCGTGACCCAGTTCTTCGCGCCGTAAATTTCCGTGCCGTACACCAGCGGCAGCGCGAGCAGCCCCAGGGATACGGGCACCGCCAGCCAGGCCAGCAGCCGCCAGCGGCGAATGAAGCGCACCGCCAGCGTGCACGCGAGCATCGCGGCGATCGCGACCATATAGTTGATCAGCTGGCTGATGCCGCGTTCGGGGTTCAGCCTGTACAATACCAGTACGCCCAGCGCCACCAGGAAGCTGGACAGGCTCAGCAGCAGCCGGTCCGAGGGGAACACCCGGGGCAGGCCGCGCACGCTGACAAAAATCAGCGCGGGCACCGCGCCCGCCAGCGCGAGCGCGCGCAGGTCGTAGTCGTACAGGTACAGCAGCAGGAACGCCAGGCCGTAGAACAGCATCGTCAGGCCAAGCAGCCGCCGCGACGCGGAGGGCTTCCGCTGTTTCTTTTTCTTCATGGCGTATCCTCCGGCGGATCATCCGAAAACAGCGGCATTTTCAGCAGCTTGCCGCGGTCCTCGTCCGGCGGCGTATCCTCGTCGGGGAAGCCGTCCTCATCAGAGAAGCCGTCCTCGGCGGGCGCAGGAACGGCCACGCCGTTCGGCAGAAAGTCGTCCTCCTCCCACGCGCTCAGCAGCGGGTCCGGGCTGTCCGGCGTCTGGGAGGGCAGGCGCAGCCGTTTCAGCAGCCGCAGCCGCAGCGTGACGTCCCCGGTGCGCACCAGCGCGCCGCTCAGCGCGTAATAGCCCGCCTGCGCCTTCTGGCCGTTGACGGTCACCTGCGCGCCGCGGCACGGCACGATCTCCACCCCGCGCCGGGGCTGAAAGCGGTAGCTGAACTGCCTGGCCCTGAGCCCGCGCCGGGGGATCACCACGTCGCACCCGCGTCCCGCGCCGACCAGGCCCTCCGGCGCGAGCGGGATGCGCTCGCCCGTGTCCGCAAATTCAAATACGCCGATCTGCCCCGCCCGCGGCAACTGCCGCCGCTCGCGCGCGTGCGCGCGGTGCTCGCGCAGCAGCCAGCCGAAGGAAAGCAGGCAGATCAGTGCGCTCAGCGCGACAAAGACATACCGCATCATCAATGCCAGTATTTCATAGGTCGCTTCCGGCACGGCAATGTTCCCCCCGTCTGCGGCTGCGCCGCCTGTATTCGATGCCCCCTATTATACGATATTTTCCTGCCGGTGTAAACAGTTGTGCAAGCGCGGGAATGGTGATATAATTGTGGCTGGTCACTGTTCACTGCGTGAACAGTGACCGCAAGGGGGACTAAACAGAAAGGAAGTACCACCATGTCCAACGATCAGACACCCGCCGCCCGTCCGCTGCTGATTGCCATTGACGGTCCTGTCGGCGCAGGCAAGTCCTCCATCAGCGACGAAGTCGCGAGCCGGCTGGGCATCCTGCACCTCGATACCGGCGCGATGTACCGCGCCGCCGGATTGTATGCGCTCAGGCAGGGCGTGGCGTTGGAGGACGAGGCCGCGGTCACCGCCGCCGTACTCCGCGCGGAGATCGGCGTGCGCTATGAGAACGGCGGGCAGCGCACGCTGCTGAACGGCGAGGATGTCTCCGCGCAGATCCGCACGCCCGAGGTTGCCGCCGCCGCCAGCGCCGTTTCCAGGTATCCGGGCGTCAGGGCGCAGCTGGTGCGCCAGCAGCGCGCGCTGGCCCAGTCCACGCCCATGCTGATGGACGGCCGCGATATCGGCACCGTGGTGCTGAAGGACGCGCCGGTCAAGATCTACCTGACCGCGAGCGCCGAAAAGCGCGCCGAGCGCCGGCTCATCCAGTACCGCGAGCAGGGCGAAAACCCGAGCTTTGAGGACGTGCTCGCCGCGGTCAACGCGCGCGACGAGCAGGACACCCACCGTGAGGCCGATCCCCTGCGCCAGGCCGAGGACGCCGTCGTGGTGGACAGCTCCGACCTGAGCTTTGACGAAACCGTCGCCGCCATTCTCGCGCTGGTCGACGCCGCGCGGCAAAAGGAGGCGCTGCATGTCTGACAAAGTCGCGCCGAAGCGGGAGCGCAGCTTCTGGTTTACCCAGGCGCGCTTATTTAACTGGATCGTGACGCACAGCATCTATCCGGTCCGCGTCACGGGCCGCGCCTACACCGACCTGGACGCGCCGTTCATCCTGGTGTCCAATCACAAGCACTGGCTGGACCCCATTCTCATCGGCGCCGGCATCAGGCGCTACGAGGTGCGCTTCCTGGGCAAAAAGGAGCTGGTCAGCTCCCGGCTCGGGCGGTGGATGATGGCCCGGCTGCACATGATCGTGGTGGACCGCCATCACAGCGACCTCAAGGCGATGCGCGACTGCATGAGCGTCATCCGTGAAGGGCACGTGCTGGGCATCTTTCCCGAAGGCACCCGGTGCCCGGACACCACGCTGGAGCACATGGAAACCGGCTGCGCCCTGATCGCGCTGCGCGCCAGGGTCCCCCTGCTGCCCGTGCTGATCTCCTCGCCCTGCCGCCCCTTCCGCGTGACCCGCATCGCCTACGGCCCGCCGATCGACATCAGCGACCTGGCCGAGGAAGGCATGAGCGCCGAAACCGCGGAGAAGGTCAACGACCGCATCCGCGCGCACATCCTCGCGCTCGGCGATAGTGGCGGGCAAAAGGCATAATTCCCTCTCTTTTGCCGTAAAAGTGGGGCCAAATGCCCACTTCCATGGCAAAAAGAAGGATTTTCACACTTTCCGGAGAATAAATGAGTAAATACGCGCTTTCACCCGGACGCTTGCGGCGCTGGCGCGCAGATTATGACCCGGCCGTCCTTGCGGGGACGGGAGCCGGGCGCGGTAAAGGAGTCGATTCATGCGGCACAGTACGGACCTGGGGATTGACCTGGGCACGTCCAACGTCCTGATTTACGGGCGCGGACGCGGAATCATCTACAAACAGCCCGCTGTGCTTGCGCAAAACCGCGATACCGGCGCCATCATCGCGCTGGGGGACGAGGCGCACCGGATGCTGGGGCGCGCGCCCGGCAGCATCGAGGTCAAACGCGTCCTGCGCAACGGCGCGGTGGGGAAGGATTTACAGCTGGTGGGGGCCATGCTGCTGCGCTTTGTCATCGCCGCGAACGGCAAGCACCTGATCAACGGCCCGCACATCGTGCTGAGCGTGCCCTCCACGCTGAACGACACTGAACGCCGTGGCCTGTCCGGCTCCCTGTTTGAAACCGGCGCGCGCCGCACCCAGATCATCGACCGCAGCATCGCCGCCGCCCTCGGCGCGGACCTGCCCATCGGCGAGGCGTACGGCGAAATGATCGTGGATATCGGCGGCAGCCTGACCGATATCGCCGTGCTGTCCATGGGCAGCGCGGTCGTCAGCGAAAACGTCGCGCTGGGCGGGGATTCGTTCGACGACGCGATCGCGCGGTATATCCGGCGCAAGCACAACCTGCTGATCGGCGAGGTGACCGCCGAAGAGATCAAAACGCGCATCGGCTCCGTCATGCCCCGGCGCGACGAGCTGTACCTGGACGTGACCGGCCGCGACCTGATCAGCGGCCTGCCCAAGACGCTGCGCATCACGTCCGAAGAGGTGCTCGAGGCGATGGAGGAGCCGCTGCAGGCGCTGATCGAGGTCATTCACGCCGTGCTGGAGCGCACCCCCGCGGAGCTCGCGTCCGATATTTTCGACAACGGCATCGTGTTAAGCGGCGGCGGCGCGCTGCTCGACGGGCTGGCGGACGCCGTGTCCATCGCGCTGAAGATCAACTGCCGCATCGCCGACCAGCCCCAGGAATGCGTGGCCCGCGGCTGCGGCCTGACCATGGAAAAGCCCGGCGAGCTCGGCCGCTACCTGGCCGCGAGCCGCAAGCGGAAGTGATCATATTAGCTGGCGTATCAGTATTTCCATAAGGAGGAGACTGTATTATGGCGATCAAGCTTGTCGAAATCCGCAACCAATCCGGCAACCTGCCGCTGCGCGTCGCCAAGGGCCACTTCGCAACGAGCCACAGCCACATCAACTATTATGTGGACCTGACCATGACCAAGCACCGCCTGTCCGAGGCGCGGCAGGCCGCGCAGACCCTGTGCGGCGCGTACTCCGCCTCCACCATCATCGATACGATCCTCTGTCTGGACGGCACGGAGGTCATCGGCGCGTGCATGGCCAGCGAGCTCACGCGCGCGGGCTTCACCAATATGAACGCGCACCGCACGATCTACGTGATGACGCCGGAGCACGTGTCCGGCAGTCAGCTGATCTTCCGTGAAAACATCGCGCCGATGATCGTGGGCAAGCACGTGCTGGTGCTGGCCGCCTCGGTGACCACCGGCTACACGGTACAGGCCGCTGTGGAAGCGATCCGCTATTATATGGGCATTCCTGTCGGCATCTGCTGTATTTTCAGCTGCGTGGACGAATGCGAGGGCTTCCCCGTCAAGAGCGTATACAGCAAGGCGCTGCACCTGAACGACTACGACAGCCGCCCCTCCCAGGCGTGCCCGCTGTGCCAGGCCGGCATCCGGCTGGACGCGATGGTGAACAGCCACGGGATTTCATCGTTCTGAATCAAGTCCACCGGCAAAGCCGGTGGTATGCGCCGTGCCTTCAAGGAAAACAATTTGTATTGGCCTTGAGACCGCATGTAATAATGGAGACGATCACCATACATAAAGCAAGTACAGCAGAAATCCTGAACGAGGGAATTACCTGTTTGCTTGAACGGCTTGGAACCGTGGAAACCGAACGCTTTATTTCTATTCTAATCAGAGAGAAGTTTGACTACACAAAGTGGAGAAGAGACTATTTTGATGATATGGACGCTGACGATTTCAATCGTGCGGCCACAAATTATGCCAAAGCACACCCTTTCCAGCCTAAAAAACCGCTGCTTCCAATCGAATAAAGCATTCAATGAAGGAGGGCGGCTCAAGCCGCCCTCACAGTTTTAACGCCTTTTCTTTCAGCACGAACAGGCGGTTCAGCGCGTCCATGGGCGTCATGGCGAGGACGTCCAGCTGCTGGATCTCCT
>CAMNEH010000101.1 GCA_946536315.1 uncultured Clostridia bacterium | reverse complement strand
TCGAAAAGGGTCTGCGCTTCGCTATCCGCGAAGGCGGCCACACCGTTGGCGCCGGTTCCGTTACCCGTACTGAGGAGTAATCCGGACACACATTTCCCTGCCGCAGGCGAAAGCCTGCGGCATTTTCGTGTGCTCTCAGCCTATTGACGCGGTGTCCTGCTGTCCGGTATAATATGAGCAGAGGGTTTGGCTGTGCAAGGAGCAGCCGGACGTGGATAAAACACGCTCATGGAGCGGGACCGAAGGTGAGTATGATGCGGCATCAATCTGTCCGCCGCACGGCGGACCACCGCGCGGAACGGCCGATGCGGAGCCCTTTCTTCCGGCGGCTGCTGCTGTCCTATATGGTATTGATCCTGGTCGGCGTGGCCGGGTTTGGCGTGTGGTACCTGTTCTCCTACAGGGATACGGTGACGAACGCGGCCCGGGAAACGGTCCGGCAACGCGCGACGGCCTATGCCATGGAAACGGACCGGAGCCTGCTGATTGCGCAGAACCTGTGCAACGCGATGAACGCCTCCGAGAGTGTGCGGAATATGTACCAGACCATCTGCATCGAGAAGCAGACGCCCAATTCCATGCAGCTGTACCGCACCCAGTCAGAGCTGAGCCGCATCAAGGCGGGTGGGGAGAGCCTGGACATATACGCGATCCTGCTGGGATTTTCTGGGGACAGCCGGCTGTACGCGCCGGGCAAGGTGATCGCGCTCGAAGCGCCGGTGACGGGCATGAACGTGACGCCGTGGGTGGAGGTGACCAACGCGGTCAGCCTGATGAAGCTCCGAAATGTGTCCGACATCATCCTGAACAAAACATTTCTGATCTACGCGGACGCGTACACCGGCGGCACGCTGCACGGCGCGGCGCGCGGCCTGACCATGGTGCTGATCGATACCGGACCGCTGGAAGCGAGGACGGGGGAGCTGGCTGCCTGCGCCTGCCGGACGGAGATCTGGTACGGCGCGAAGGCCGTATTTCAGTCCGGTGAGGCGGCAGATGGCGCGGAATGGCTGGAAATCGCGAGCCTGGCGAACAGGGACGTCCGCTACCGCGTCGCGATCGACCCGGCCTTCCTGCGCGTGGCGCTGCCGGTGAAATCGCTGGTGCCATTGGGCATCCTGGCGGCCTTCGGGCTGCTGTCGCTGTATTTGTGCTACCGTTACCTGCGCTACAGGACGCGCCCGATCCAGGCGATCACGCGGCTGGTGTCCACGGAGCGGCACGAGGAAAGCCGCGAGCTGGATGAGGTGATGCGTGGCATCGCCGAGCTGATCGGTGAGCGCAACGGCTACCGGGAAAAGGTGATCACCCTGTCACCCTACGCCAGCCAGGGCGCGCTGCACCAGCTGATCAGCGGCGGCGCGGAGGACGGCGCGATCGACGGGCTGAAGGAGGAGTTTCACGGCCTGCGCAGCGGGTATTATCTGGTGGCCCTGATCAACCTGGCGGCGCCGCGGGGATGCCGCGCGTCGGAGCAGCGCTATCTGGACGCCCGGACCCTGGCCGCGCACGCCTGCGAGGCGCTGTCGGACGAGGAACACCCCCTGGTGACCATTTCGCGGGACGCGCAGAACCTGTACGCCGTGGTGAGCGGCGAGCAGCCCGAGCCGCTGAGCGCGCTGGTGTACGAGCTGCTGCCCGGCATCCAGGCGGCGATCGACGACAGTGAAATCGCGGTGACGATCGGCGTCAGCAGCGTTCAGACTGAGCTGGAGCAGCTGCGTCGCGCGTGCGCGGAGGCGGCCGCGGCGCTTGAAAACATGATGACCGGGGGACGGGGGAGCGTCTATTTTACGGAGGAGGCGCCCGAAGAACGCCCGAGAGAGTATTATTTTCCGCAGGACGCGCAGCAGCGCATCATCCGCGCGCTGGAGGAGAACCGCCCGGAGGAATGGCAGGCGCTCCTGGACCGGATCTGGGACGAAAACATGCGTCACGCTGACCTTCCGCCGGATATCGTGCGCCAGCTGGTGGACGAGCTGCACACCTGCGTCAGCGGGGCGCTCAGGGAGAGCAGCGGGCAGAGCGTGACGCACCTGCGGATCGAGCGCGTGCGCGAGCCCGCGACGATCGAGGAAATTTTCGATTACTACCGCAGTGTGCTGACCCAGGCGATGACGACCTACCGCCGCGAGGTGGCGGAGGATGAAAGCGGCCGCCGGCTGGAGCAGGAAATCTGCGATTACATCAATGAGAACGTGCTGAACCCCGCGCTGAGCCTGACCGCGGTCGCGGACCGCTTTGGCGTTTCAGGCAAGTTTGTGAGCACTGTGTGCAAAAACAGGTATGGTGAGACCTATTTGCAGTACGTGCGCCACTGCCAGGTCCAGCGCGCGGCGGAGCTGCTGCAGCAGACCGACATGCCGCTGGAGGAGATCGCCGCGCAGTGCGGCTTTGCCAGCCTGCTCACCTTCAGGCGGAATTTCAAGGCGGTGATGGGGGTCAATCCCAGCGATTACAGGAAACAGTAAAAAACCTGACTTCACAACAGTATAAGCAATGTAAGCATCAAAAAATCCCGCCGGAATTTTTGATGCTTGTTTTTTTTCTGCCCGACGGGTAAGATGATGGCGTCAACATTGAGGGATAACACGGGACACTATCAACGTCCGGTGCATTCCTTTTCACAAGCGATCTGAGACCGTGCCGCACAATGAGGAGGCGATCCCGCCCATGCGTAAAGCTCTGGCCGTCAATGACCGGCTGCCGCGTAAGCCGCTTGGCCAGCTGGTCCGCCGGGACAAGCAGCTGATCCTGATCTTCCTGCCCGTCTTCATCTATTATATTGTCTTCAGCTATCTGCCCATGGCCGGCATCGTGATGGCATTTGAAGATTTCAAGATGGGCAGCGGATTTGCGGGACTGTTTAACAGCAAGTGGGTCGGGCTGAAGTGGTTCAATCAGTTCTTTTCCTCTGTCTTCGCCTGGCGGTTGATCCGCAATACGTTCCTGCTTTCCTTCTATTCGCTGCTGTTCGGCTTTCCCATTCCGATCATCTTCGCCATCGCCATCACGCAGCTGCGGTCCCCAAAATTCGCGAAGGTCGCCCAGGTCATCACCTATCTGCCCTATTTCATTTCCACAGTGGTGGTCGTGGGCATGATGACCAACTTCCTCTCTCCCTCCAACGGCATCATCAATCAGATGATCGAGGCGCTGGGCGGCAAGAAGATCAATTTCATGTCGGATCCCTCCTGGTTCAGGAAGCTGTATGTGATCTCCGGCTCATGGCAGTCCTTCGGCTTCAATTCCATCATCTTCGTCGCGGCGATCATGGGCATTGATCCGTCGCTGTACGAGGCGATGGAGGTGGACGGCGCGTCCCGCTGGCACAGGATCGTGCACCTGATCCTGCCCGGGATCTCGGATACCATCATCCTGCTGCTGATCATGACGCTGGGCAACCTGCTGAACGTCGGCTTTGAAAAGGTGTACCTGATGTACTCCCCGGCCGTGTACGAGACGGGCGACGTGATCTCGACCTACGTCTACCGGCAGGGCATCGAGAACCACAAGTACGGCTACGCGTCGGCGGTCGGCCTGTTCTACTCCGCGGTGGGCTTCGCCTTCGTGATGGCGTCCAACCGCTTGGCGCGCCGGGTGACCGGCTCGTCCCTGTGGTAAGGTGGAAGGAGGAACTGAGATGACTGTCAAAGCGGCCGGAAAACGGCCGGATTCCTTCCGCAGCGCGTCCGGCTCGGACAAGGCGCTGGATATCCTGATCTGGGTGCTCGTGATTATTGCCGTCGTGGTGACGCTGTATCCCTTCCTGTACGTTGTCGCTGTGTCGATCTCGGAGGGCGCCGCGGTCGCCAAGGGCCAGGTGGTCCTCCTGCCCAGGGGCTTTTCTCTGGACGCGTTCGACATGGTCACGCGGAACCAGCAGCTGTGGATCAGCTACGGCAATACCTTCTTTTACACCATCGTGGGCACGCTGTGCAACGTGGTGGTCACCTGCCTGGGCGCCTACCCGCTGTCCCGGTCGCACTTTTTCCTGCGGAGGCCGCTCAACTTCTTTGTTGCGTTCACGATGTATTTTTCCGGCGGACTCATCCCCACGTACATCGTCGTCACGGGCATCGGCCTGTACAACAGCCGCCTGGCGATGATCCTGCCGGTGCTGGTGAGCGCGTATAACCTGATGATCTGCCGCAGCGCGATGTCCGCCGTGCCCCAGGACCTGTTTGAAAACGCGTCGCTGGAGGGCGCGGGCGAGTTTTACATGATGCTGCACATCGCGATCCCGCTGATCAAGCCCACGCTGGCGGTGCTCACGCTGTACTACGCGGTGGCGAGGTACAATGACTTCTTTAACGCGATGCTCTACCTGGGCAACAGCGACCTGCAGCCGCTGCAGATCTTCCTGAGGCGCGTGCTGCTGCAGGCGTCCAATGAGGTGCTGCAGTCCGCCGGCGGGCAGGCCGCGGCCGCCGCGGCGGAGAACACGCTGAAGATCCGCTACGTATGCATCGTCCTGGCGGCGGTACCGATCTTCCTGATCACGCCCTTCGTGCAGAAGTACCTGGTCGCGGGCACCATGCTCGGCGCAGTGAAGGGCTGACCCTATGGCTCAACGCGTTTCCCTCCGGGAGGCGCTTCAGCAAAATATGAAAGGAGAGAAAACCCATGAAGACTACCCGTATCCTGTCCCTGGTACTGGCGCTGACCATGCTGCTCAGCCTGTCGGCCGCCGGCGCTGAAAGCCTGAACCTCGCGCAGCTGCCCCTCACCACCGAGGCCGGCGCGACCGTCAGCATTCTGGCGATCAACTCCTACTATTCCAACGTGGACCTGAAGGACGCGACCCTGCTCAAGGAAATCGCGGACCGCGCCGGCGTTACCATCGAGTGGACGCTGATCGATCCGTCCAGCTACGCGGATTCCGTCAGCCCGATGCTCGCCTCCGGCCGGGACCTGCCCGACATCATCATGATGCCGGATAAGGACCTGAACATGGATTACCTGAGCTCCGGTCTGGTCGAGCCGCTGGATGAGCACCTGGACATCATGCCCAACTACAGCGCGTTCCTGGAAAAGAACCCCATCATCAAGGGCAGCCTGACGGCGGTTGACGGCCACATCTACTATGTGCCGCAGACCGTGGTCACCAACAACTACCAGCCGGTCATGATGTACAACACCCTGTGGCTGGACAAGCTTGGGCATCGAAGCCCCCAAGACGCTGGACGCGTTCGTGGACTACCTGCGCAAGATCAAGGAAACGGACATGAACGGCAACGGCGAAGCCGATGAGATCCCGATGTCCATCCAGAACGCGTTCCTGCCCTACATGTTCGGCCCGGCGTTCGGCCTGGACCTGGTGTCCGGCTACTATGCCGACGACGCCGGCACCGTGCACTATGCGCCTTATGAAAAGGACGCCTACAAGGCCTACCTGTCCTTCCTGAACGGCCTGTACAACGAAGGCCTGCTTGAGCAGGAATTCGCCTCCCTGAACCGTGACCAGATCGTGGCCCGCTGCGCCAATGACCAGACCGGCGTCACCTTCGACTTCTCCTGGCAGATGAGCACCTTGTACAGCGCCCAGTACGAGAGCTACAAGGCGGACTCCTCCAAGGGCGTCATCGTCGGCGCGGCCCCGCTGTCCGGCGAGCACGAGGGCTTCTATGTCGGCCGCAACCCCATCAGCAACATTTTCGGTATCAACGCCAAGAGCGCCAACAAAGAGCTGGCGATCAAATTCCTGGACTACGCGATGAGCGATGAAGCGCAGGACCTGTACGTCTGGGGCATGGAAGGCCTGACCTACGAAGTGAACGCGGACGGCGAGCGCCAGTTCCTGCCGCGCTGCACCGAGGATACCATCTGGTACCAGGGCCTGGGCATCAACGCGCCGAACATGCCGTCCCAGCAGTCCGTGCCCGCGACTGACGTGCTGCTCGCGCCCTGGCACGTGCAGAATGACCGCGAATTTGAAGAACCCTACATCCGCGCGCCGTTCCCCGAAGTGTATTCCACGGAGGAAGAGGCGGAGATCTCCGGCATGTACCAGGTCGATATCCAGACCTATGTCGATGAGAACGCCATCGCCTTCATCACCGGCACCAAGAACCTGGAAGCTGACTTCGACGCGTACATCGCCACGCTGGAAAGCATGCAGATCGGCGAAATGCTGAAGGTCCGTCAGGCCCAGTATGACCGCTTCGCGAACGCGACCAAGTAATTCTCTTCACTGATCGACCGTCGTCCCCCGCCGTCCGGCGGGGGACATTTTGGGAGAAACCATGAGGTATACAGTATCGAAGGCCGGAGACGGCGACTTTACCACCCTCCAGGCCGCGGTCGACGCCGTGCCCGATGACGGCGGGGCTGAGATCTTCGTCCACAAGGGCGTGTACCGCGAGCGTGTGGTCGTGACTCAGGACAACCTGCGCATCGTGGGGGAGAGCGCGGAGGACACCGTACTCACCTGGTCCGCCTACGCCCGCCAGAAGGACCCAGACGGCACCGAGCGGGAAACTTTTTTGTCGTTCACGCTGCTGGTGACCGGCAAGAACGTGACCGTGGAAAACCTGACCATCCGCAACGACGCGGGCGATGGCCGGGACGTGGGACAGGCGGTAGCGGTCTACGCGGCCGGAGACCGGGGCAGATGGCTGCGCTGCCGGCTGATCGCGCATCAGGACACGCTGTTCTGCGGCCCGATGATGCCCAGGGTGGAGCGGGACATCCTGCCGCGGGTCAGCCATGCGGAATGCGTGCCCGCGGTCAATGAGCCGCTGCACACCACCGGACGGCAGTATTTTGCAGGGTGCTATATCGAGGGCGATGTGGACTATATCTTCGGCTCCTACCGTTGCTGGTTCGAGGGCTGCACGCTGTTCATGGGCGAGCGCGGCGGCTGGTATACCGCCGCCAACACGCCGGAGGATCAGCCCTACGGCTTCGTCTTCCACCGCTGCCGGCTGAGCGGGGCGTGCGGCGAGCGGCTCGCTTACCTGGGCCGGCCCTGGCGCCGCTTCGCGCGGACGCTGTTTATCCATTGCGAGATGGACGCCTGCGTGTCGCCGATCGGGTTTATCGACTGGGACGAAATCCGCGTGGTGACGGAGCGCTGCGGCGAATACGGCACCACCGGCGCCCGCGCGGACCAGCGGATGCGCCATCCGCGCCAGAAGCGCCTCACCGCAGAGGAGGCCGCCGACGTCACCATCACAGCCGTCCTGGGCGGGGAGGACGGCTGGCGCCCGGACCTGGAAAGCGTCGGCTGACACCAGAACACAACCGCATATCACTGTCCTGCAACGCGGACCGGATGACCGGACCCGCGCTGTTTTGATGAACATATTTTTTCCTGATGATTTCTTTGCAGAAGTATTGACAAACATGGTGGACTGTGATATATTTTACTCAGTTGTTAGCACTCATCAACGTTGAGTGCTAACAACAACCACGAAAGCAAGGAGGCGGGTCAGGTGACACTGGATGATCGGAAGCTGCGGATCCTGTGCGCGATCATCGACGACTACGTTGAGACCGCGGTGCCGGTCGGCAGCCGGACCATCACCAAGCGATACGACATCGGTGTTTCACCCGCCACCATCCGCAATGAAATGAGCGACCTGACGGAGCTGGGGTATCTGGACCAGCCGCACGTCTCCGCGGGACGCGTGCCCAGCGGAAAGGCGTACCGGCTGTATGTGGACCGGCTGATGGACAGCCGCTCGTCTCAGGATTGGCGTGACGACGACGCAGACCGATACTTCGGCGAAAAGGCGCTGCAGATGGAGGACGCGGTGAAAACCGCCGTGCAGGCCATCAGTGATCTGACGAGGCTCACGGCTGTGGCGGTCCTGCCCGGGCAGCCGGACATGCGCATCGAAACCCTTCAGCTGGTGCCGATGCCGGGAGACTCCGCGCTGCTGGTCATTGTGACGGACAGCGGTATCGTCCGCGATACGGTGATCCGCGTCAGCAGCCGGTTGGACATGGACGCGCTGTACGCCATCAGCCGCATGCTGACCGAAGGCCTGGCCGGACACACGCTCAGGGAGGTCCAGGACATGCTGGACGCCTATGCCAGCCGGGGCGGCGCGGACCAGCGCGTGCTGAGCGGCGTGCGCGACCTGGCGGCGCAGATGGCCAGGCAGGCCTCTGAGGACAGCGTGTCTGTGGAAGGCGCACACAACATCCTCAATTACCCGGAGTTCAGCGATCTGAACAAGGCGCGCGCATTTTTGTCCATGGTGGAAACGCAGGACCGGCTGATCCGCCTGATGTCGACGCCGGGAGGCCCGATCAGCGTACAGATCGGCCCGGAGCTCGGCATCCAGGAGATGACGGACTGCAGCGTGGTCAACGCCAGCTTCACCTACGGCGGCTGCCGGGGCACGCTGGGCGTCATCGGACCGATGCGCATGCCGTATGGACACGTCATCAGCGTGCTGTCGACCATCAGCCGGCGCATGACCAATCTGTTCGCGGAGGTGAGATAAAATGGAGGAAGATATGAAAAAGAAGTTCAGGAAGCGCGACGAAGACCAGCCCGAAACGCCGGAGCAGGCGCAGGAGTCCTCGTCGGACGCGGACAATGCGCCGGAAACGGCGGAAGAACCAGCGGAGGAAAGCGTCAAGGACCTCAAGCCTCTGTTGGAAGCCTCGCGGCAGAAGGCGGAGGAATATCTGAACCTGGCGCAGCGCGTCCAGGCCGACTTTGACAACTACCGCAAGCGCAATCAATCCGTGCGGGCGGACGCCTTTGAAGAGGGCGCGCGCGAGGTGATCATCAGCCTGCTGCCGGTGATCGACAACCTGGAGCGCGCGCTGCAGAGCGAAACGGCGGACGACAAGCTGCATACCGGCGTGGAAATGGTGCTCAAGCAGCTGAACGACCTGCTGGAGAAGCGCGGCGTGACCACGATCGCCCGGGTGGGCGAGCCGTTCGACCCCAACCTGGAAAACGCGGTGCTGCAGGGCACGCCTGATGAAGGGGAAAAGGGCACGGTCTGCCAGGTGCTGCAGAAGGGCTACAAGCTCGGCAGCTACGTGCTGAGGACCGCGATGGTCAAGGTAGTCCCCGAATAACCCGCCTGAAACGCGGCGGACACGTTGAAACGCGTAGGCCGCTTTCATATACATTCATTACGACAACTGACCACTATTATGATAAACGGAGGAAATGATTATGAGCAAGATTATCGGTATTGACCTTGGTACCACCAACAGCTGCGTGGCCGTCATGGAAGGCGGCGAGCCCGTCGTCATCCCCAACGCTGAAGGCAGCAGAACCACCCCGTCCGTCGTCGGCTTCAACAAGGAAGGCGAGCGCCTCGTCGGCCGCGTCGCCAAGAACCAGGCGATCCAGTATCCGGACCGCACGATCTCTTCCATCAAGCGCAAGATGGGCACCAACGAAAAGGTGAGCGTCGACGGCAAGCAGTACACCCCGCAGGAAATCAGCGCCATGATCCTGCAGAAACTGAAGGCGGACGCGGAAAGCTATCTGGGCGAAACGGTGACCCAGGCGGTCATCACGGTGCCGGCTTACTTCTCCGACTCCCAGCGTCAGGCGACCAAGGACGCCGGCCGCATCGCGGGCCTGGAAGTCCTGCGCATCATCAACGAGCCGACCGCCGCTTCGCTGGCGTACGGCCTTGACAAGGAAAACAGCCACAAGATCCTGGTGTATGACCTGGGCGGCGGCACCTTCGACGT
>CAMNEH010000100.1 GCA_946536315.1 uncultured Clostridia bacterium | reverse complement strand
CCGGCGCGACCGAGCGGACACCCATCAGAAAAGCGGTATAGCCTGAGATCACCTCCGCGTCAGGGAAAGCGGCCACATAGCCGACCAGCGCCCGCTCCGCTGACAGCTTTCCCTCGTCGATCAGCTTCCGAAGCGCCATGCCTGCCGCGATGCCGCTCACATAACGGACCTGGTACGCCTCTCCCTTGAAACTGTGGTAATTGGCCGGGACCTGCTGTCCGCTCATATCCATGTAGGAGGCCTGGCAGAACTGGACCGCAGGATACAAGGTCGCCGCCTCGATCACCTGCCGGCTGTAGCCGTTCAGGAAGATGATGCTGCAGCCCTTCTGCGCGAGCTGTCGGAGTGATTCCGCCGTCCCGTCCTCCAGCACATTGCTGCGCATCAGGATTTCCACCCGGTCGCCGTACTGCTGCTGCAGGTCGTCCCGCGCCAGGGAGAAATTATAGGTATAGGACGTGCTCTCGTCGCCGTCGTACACAAACCCGACGCGGATGCGCTCCTCCTCGGCCGACGGGCTGATCCAGTGAGAGTACCCGTAAAAGAGGAGCAGGAAGGCCAGGCAGGTGGCCGCCGTAGCCGTGTAAACCCGTTTCATGCGCCGCCCTCCTTTCCCTGCGCCGCGCCACGGCGCTGTGCTTCCGCCTTCATCTCCGCTTCCTGAATCTTCCGGTCCTCCTCCATACGGCGGGCAGTCTCCTCCTTGGCCTTCTGGTCCGCGTCACCGATTTCGGCCGCCTTCCGCGCGTAGAGCTGGTTCAGGTCGATCACGCCCCGGTCGATCAGGCGCATGAACGCGTCCAGCGCATCCGGGTCAAACTGTGTGCCGCGGCCGCGCTTCAGCTCGTTCAGCACGTAGTCGGTATCCATCTGGTTGCGGTAGACGCGGTTGGAGGTCATCGCGTCGAAGGCGTCCGCCACGCCGATGATGCGGCCGTACAGCGGAATCTCCTCCCCCTTGAGCCCGTCGGGGTACCCCCGGCCGTCGTAGCGCTCGTGGTGGTAGCGCGCGCCGTCCACGACGTGCTCCACGAGGGTAAAGTCCTTCAGGATGTCCGCGCCCTGCGTGACGTGGGACTTCATTTGCGCGTACTCCTCGTCGGTCAGCCGGCCGACCTTGTTCAGCACCTGGTCCTTGATGCCGATCTTGCCGATGTCGTGCATCTGCGCCGCCTCGCGCAGGTTTTCAAGCTTTTTGCGGCGCTGCCACCAGGGAAAACACTTCATTTCACGGGCGATCATGACGGCGTATTCCGCCACGCGCCTGGAATGCTGGCTGGTGCGCACATCCTTGGCGTCCACGGCGTTGGCGATGGCCATGACCGTCTCGTTCGCCATCGCCAGCTTGACGCGCTGCTTGGTCAGCTGCCGCTCGACGATCAGCCAGGTAAACCAGATGATGAACGCGGCCAGCACCAGCAGCAGGTACACGGTGAAGCCCGGACGCTCATACAGCTCGCCCTCCTTCACCAGCTTCAGCTGCTGCTCCTCCAGCACATTTTCTCCGGCGGTATCGAACACCGCCAGGCGCAGGGTGTACTCCCCGGCCGGCAGGTTGGTATACGTCAGGCTGGACAGCTTGCTCTGCGGCACGATGGTCCAGCGCGTCTCATAGCCATCCAGGCAGTAGCCGACGTTCGGGTCGCGGATGGTGTAATTGAGGACCTCTGGAACGATCTCGACGCCCTCTACGCCCTGGCCCACCGTGATGACGCCCGTGCGCGGCAGCGGCTGCGCCGCGCCGTCATAGCGCAGGGACGCCAGGCGCATGCGGTACGTATCCGCCTCGTGGTGGTACCGCGCGGTGTCAATGATATAGACCCCCGTGTCGCAGGGCAGGAACAGTTCGCCCTGCGCGTTGGCATAGCTCCATGAATTGGCCGTCAGCGCGGTGGTCAGGCCGTTCCGCGCGTCCAGCAGCTCACAGGGCATGTTTTCGCGGTCGCTGACCAGGTCGTCCCGGCTGACGACATAGATGCCCGCGCTGGACATGACCATCAGGGTATCCTGGTTGCACACGCGGATGTCGTAATTGTTATAGTAGGGGAAGTGGCTGATCGGCCGCGCGGTGCCGTCCGATTCCAGATAGCACAGGCCGTTGCTGGTGACCAGCAGCACGCCGTCGGCCTTCGGGTCCCTGACGGTGCGCAGGATGACGCCGCTGGTGAGCCCGTCCCGCTGCGTGATGAAGCGTTCGACCGCGCCGTCCTTCAGCACCGCGATGCCGTCGCCGTCCGTGCCGGCCAGCACCGTGCCGTCCGCGCACTCGGTCAGCGTCAGAATCAGGGAATTGATCAGGCCGTCCTGGTTGCGGATCGTCCGCTGCACCGTGTGGTCGCGGATATAGCTGATGCCCGTGTCGCCCCCGGCAATCACCGTGCCGTCCGAAAGCTCCGTCACCAGCCGCGCGCGGCTGCCGAAGCCGCCGTTCGTTTCATCGTACACCCACGTTTCGCCCCCGGGCGACACCTCCATGAGTCCGTCGCCATACGTGCAGACCCACAGGTACCCGCGGCTGTCCGTATATACGCACCGGATGCGCCGGCCGGCCAGCGCCTCGCTCAGGCTGTCCGTGAGCTGAGTCCGGCAGGCGGTGTCGATGATGTCCATGCCCTTGTCCGTGCCGATATAATACCGGCCCTGCCATTCCGTGACCGCGTTGACCACGCGGCGCTCCATGCCGATGGTGCCGTACACGTCCCTGAACGAGGAATGCGCCAGCCTGAGCAGGCCCAGGCGGGTGGAGGTCAGCCACAGGTTGCCCTGGTAATCCTGCATCACCTTATAGATCGAGCTGTTGAAGCTGTTGGTGTTGACCAGGCGCAGCGCGCCGTCCGCGGCGATATACGCGACGCCGCTGTCGGAGGTAATGAACAGCGTGCCGTCCTCCAGGTAGGTCAGGCGGTTCAGGCGGCTGACGCCGTCCAGCGTGACCGTATCCATCAGCCGGAACGCATTGCCGGAGACGTCGTAGCGGTGCACGCGCTGGCCGGAGGTCCCTGCCATCAGCGCGCCGTCCGGCGCGAACGCGCAGCAATTGAATACCTCGTTCCCCTCCGTCAGCCTCAGAGACGCCTGAATGCGTCCCGATTTCAACAAAAACAGCCGGCCGTCGGAGGTCAGCGCAGCCACGCGTCCGTCCCCGTCCGCCGCCATGCAGTCCGCGTAATTGATTTCGCGCAGGGTATTGACCGCCCTGAGTCCGTTGCTCATCGTCAGGATCTGCAGGCTGCTGGTGGTGCCGACGTAATAGTCCCCGTCGGAGGACTGGATGATGGAACGCACCGAGTTGGACGGCAGGCCGCTATTCTGGTCGATCACGTTGACGACGCTCTCGTTGATCGCGATGGATAGCCCGTTGTCATTGGTACCGATCCACAGCCGGCCCTCCGCGTCCACATACAGGCAGTTCACGTTCCTGACCGAGTCATAGCTGTCGATCCAGCGGAAGTCCGTGCCGTTGTAGCGGTACAGCCCGGCATAGGTGCCGATCCACAGCACGCCGTCATGGGTCTGCGCGATATCGTTCGCCTGGCCGCAGGGCAGGCCGTTGTCCCCGGAATACACGGTCTGCACATAGTCGTTATAGTCGCCCGGACCGGCCTCCGCCGCGTACGCGGTCCCGCCGGCGGCGCACAGCGCCAGGCACAGGACCACGACGCCCGCCGCCACGATGTCCTCGCCGTTGCGGTGGGTATACCAGCGCACCAGCCGGATCAGGAGATAGACGATCAGCAGCAGCAGCACCTTGTCCGTAAACTCCAGCAGCGTCTGCCCGATCACCGTGCTGATGACCAGCGGCCAGCCCCTGCTTTCCAGGTAGCGGATGACCGCGTCCCCCCACCGGTTGCCCGTCATGCCCTCATTGAAGATCCAGTTGAGCGGCACGGACACCGTTGCGGCCACCAGCATGGTCAGCGACGCGGCCTTCATCGCGCCGTAGAGCGAGTCCAGCCAGCGTTTGCGCGCGGCCAGGCCCACGATCAGCCCTACCGCCATGCTGGTCAGGCCATAGCCCAAGGCCTGGCTGTTGAATGTGCCGTACAGCAGGTTGCTCGTCATCCCCACCATCGCGCCGCAAACCGGGCCCGCGATATAGGCGTTCAGCATGGTGCCCAGGGAATCCAGCCACAGCGGCCATCCGAGCGTCAGCGCCAGCGCGCGCCCACCGGCGTTCACCAGGATGCAAAGCACCGTAAAGCCCACGATCTGATAGATTTTCCGGTTTTTCATACGTCGGTCCCCTGTCAGCGGCGCTCACTGCCCCGCGGTGAATTCACGCAGCCACCCGCTGTAGCGGTCGGTGGCCAGCACCTCGTCGATCACGCCGTTGACGAACGCGATCAGCTGGGTCTCTCCCTTTTTCGCGGCGACGCGGTCCCCCTTGTACGCCGGCTCCAGGCTGAACTCGCTGACCGGCAGATACGTCAGCCCCGCCTCCGGGTGCGCTGAAATATACAGGCTCGCGGTGTCGGCGTCGACAACCCCGGCCGCGACCGTGCCGTCGCGCACCGCCTGGATGACCTCTGCGACGGAGGACAGGCGCAGGAATTGGCGGTACTGCGTCAGGTGCTCGGCCGCCATCGTCTCCTGCAGCGAGCCGCTCTGCGCGGCGATATCCATCGCGGCCACATCGCCCACCGAGCGCACCGCCTGCGCATCTTCCCCGCGCAGCAGCAGACCGCTGGAGATCTCTTCCCCGCTGTAATAATAGCCCTTCGACATCTCCAGCGTGGCCGCGCGCCCGTCCGTAAACGCCAGCGCGGAAATCGCCAGGTCGTACCGGCCCTCCGCGACGCTGTCGAGGACATCGGAAAACGCCAGGGGAACAATTTCCAGCGCCACGCCCATCCGCTGGGCGATCAGGCGGGCCAGCGACATATCCGCACCCACAAAGCGGTCCTGTCCCGTTTTACGATCGTCAATATACTCCTGCGGCGGAAAATACGGCTCCGTCGCGACGGTCAGCTTGCCCGCGTCCCGGATCCGGCCGAGCCGGCCCGTCGCGTCCGCGGGGATGCCCTGCGAAACGTCCATGGACACATCCACGTAGTTCCACTGGTTTTCCACGTATACCGCGTCCTCCGCGTCCGCCGGGAAAAGCCAAAACACCGCCAGCGCAGTGCAGACTGCCAGTATCCTCCAGGCGATACTCCATCTTTCCATTGTGGGCACACCCCCTTTTCATTATGCCATAAAACAGCGGTAAAATCAACAATCGCGTGCATTTTTCCGTCAGATACGCGTGCATTTTTCCGTCAGATATGTTATACTGTTGTCACTGTTCACGAAGTGAACAGTGACCGCATGGGGGACTTGCGTCCCCCCTACGGAACCCCCAACAGCTTTGCCTGTCGTCCCTTCGGGACTCCCGGGCGGCAAAGCTGCAAGGTAGAAATCGCTGACGCGATTTCGTCCTCGCGCCGTACATGCCGCCGCTGCGGATTTCAACAGAGGGTGTTCCCCCTCTGTACTCCCCTCGCCATGGCCAGACCGGCGTTTCGCCCTTCCGCCTTCGGTCGGCTTCGCCGATCCGGCGAATGAATCGCCGGACGGTGACGGGCATCACACCGCTCTGTCCCCACCACACGTCTCTCACATCTTGCATGCTTCCATCTTTGCCCTGCAAGTGAACGTTAACGCATTGCTTGCGCATGCAACCTGTGCCGAGATATTGACTCATGACAGAAAGGATTGACGCATGAAAAGCGAAAAGTTTGACATTCAGGCTTATATGACTCACGGAGTGGAGCGCGTGGTCTCCGATGTGCTGAAGGCCACGCTGAAGGACCCCCGGGGCAGCGTATACATGGTCCGCTTCGCGGCGGCCAGCCGCGCCGCGTCCAGGAAGCGCAGGAAAGCGGAGGCGCAGGGCGAGCACATCCCGGCGTTTCTGATCGCCAGCATCACCAGCCAGTGCAACCTGCACTGCGCGGGCTGCTATTCCCGCTGCAACCATGCGACCGTCGACGCGGCGCCGGTCGCCCAGCTGACCGCCGGGGACTGGCTGCGCATCTTTGAGGAGGCGGACGAGCTGGGCATCAGCTTTATCCTGCTGGCCGGCGGCGAGCCGATGCTGCGCAGGGATATCATTGAGGCCGCGGGCCTGCGCCCGGATATCATGTTCCCCATCTTCACCAACGGCACCTTTATGGACGATCGGTATTTCGCGCTGCTGGACCGCTGCCGCAACCTGATCCCCATCATGAGCATCGAGGGCGGGCAGGCCATGACCGACGCGCGGCGCGGCCCCGGCGTATACGACCGCCTGATCGCGAACATGGACGAGTGCCATCGCCGCGGGCTGGTCTACGGCGCGTCCGTCACCGTCACCACGGAGAACCTCCGCGAGGTGACCTCCGACGCGTTCCTGCGCCGGCTGTCGGAGCGCGGCTGCAAGGCGGTGATCTACGTCGAATTCGTGCCCGTGACGGACGAAAGCGCCGCCCTCGCCCCCGGCGACGCGGAGCGCTCCTTCCTGCGCGACGAGATCGCCAGGCTCAGGCGCGACTGCCCGGAAATGGTGTACATCTCCTTCCCCGGCGACGAAAAGAGCTCCGGCGGCTGCGTGGCGGCAGGGCGCGGGTTTTTCCATATCAATTCCCACGGCGGGGCGGAGCCCTGCCCCTTCTCGCCGTACGCGGACGTCAATGTGAAAACCACGTCCCTGCGCGAGGCGCTGCGCTCGCCGCTGTTCACCGCGCTACGGGACGGCGGGTACCTGGAGGAGGACCACGCCGGCGGCTGCGTGCTGTACGAAAAGCGCGCGCAGGTCGAGACGCTGCTGCGCCGGCCGGGCTGAGCGCGCCCGGGGACGCTGCGCGCCGACGATGACCGCCGCGGAATATAGAAAAGCGGAGCGCCGTTGCCGGCGCTCCGTTCTTGTTGCAGGGGAATATTACTTCTGATAGCCGAAGTACTGGGCGAGCTTCGCAGCGCGCTCATCCATGATCGCCTGGCCGCCGGAAGCGAGGTAGTCTTCCACGCCGGCATCCCACACCGCGTCAAACTGGTCGACGGGCGCGACGACCGCCTTGTTCAGGAAGGTGTTGCGCTTTTCGTTCAGGCTGGTGCCGACGCCGGTTTCCGCCTCGATGGCGGGCACGGCGAAGTGACCGGGCACGCGGCCTTCGTTCATCGCGATGTTGTATGCGTCCACCATCAGCTGCGGATCAATGCCCGGATAGGTGTAGGCGAAGGACACCTGCGTGTATTCGCCGAGGTTCAGGCCGTTGTTGGTGATGGTGAAGTCGATGTTGGAGGGGCTGCTGATGATGTACTGCGCGTTTTCAGAGGTGGTCGGGATGGACTGCATCTGGTAGGAGCCGTCCTCGCCGCGCACATGGTTGATGCCCTCGATACCGGTCTGCAGGTACAGGATGGTCTCGGGAGAAGAGATGAAATCGAGGTAGAGCAGGCTGGCGAGGATCTCGTCGTTGGTGGCCGGGAAGAAGACCTTGCGGTCGACCGTGTCGGACAGATACTTGCGGTACACGCCCGCGTTGTTCTGGAAGCAGTCCACCGCGACATAGGTCGCTTCTTCGCCCACGTTGCGCTTCAGGTTCGCGATGATGGAATCCTGGTCGCCGCGGAAGGGATAGTCATAGTTGTGAATGAACGCGCCCACGAAGCCGGCCTTGATCATGTTGTCTTCCGTGGTGTCGCCGGAGCCGTACAGCGCGAAGTCCTTCCACACGAGGCCCTCGTTGTACCACTTGTTCAGCACGCGGATGCCCTCTTTGTAGCCGGGCTGCATGACCTGGCGATCATCGTAGCCGTTGATGTACAGCTCTTCATCGGTGATGGCGTCGTCGATGAAGGACACGGCCAGGGTATTGTTGCGCCAGCCGATATCATAGCTGGTGGTGTAGGGGATCATGCGGGCGGCGTCCGCGCCGAGCAGCAGCTCCGCGTTGTCACGGAACGCGACCAGGCAGGCCTCGAACTCTTCGAGGGTCGTGGGCAGCGCCATGCCCAGCTTATCCAGCCAGTCCTTGCGGATGAAGGTGTTGATGCGGGCGTTGTTGACCAGCTTCGCTTCCAGGTCCCACAGCACCTTGGTGTCCGGATCCTGATCGTAGTAGATGTTGTAGTCGCCCAGCTGGTTCCACAGGTTGGGCAGCACGTCCTTATAGGTGTCCAGGTATTCGTTCAGGTCGACCACCGCGCCCATGTCGGCATAGGACAGGATGGTGGGGCGGCTGTAGGTCACGCACACGTCGGGCGCGTCGTTGGCGGCCAGCAGGTTGTTCAGATCGGCCTCCTCGTTCCAGCGATAGACGCCGACAAACTCGACTTCGACGTTGTGCTTTTCAAGCATACCCTGCTTGATGTACTCGGCCCACACGCTGGTCGTGGGGTCCGGATGGCCGTCGTTCTTGCGGTCGAACACTTCGACGGTGATCTTGCGGGTTTCGGCGAATTTGCCGTCAACCAGCTCGTCCGCGGCAAACGCCGGTACGACGAACAGGGATGCCAGCAGCATCAGCGAGAGACTGAGGGCCAGGATGCGTTTCATAGGACATTCCTCCTTTTTATTTTCAGGGCATTCGCCCTGGAGTTCGGGGATCGGATCATCCCTTGACCGCGCCGATGGTGACGCCGGTCACAAAGTAGCGCTGCAGCCAGGGATAGACCAGCAGGATGGGGACGGTGGCGAACATGACGGTCGCCATTTTCAGGGTTTCGCCCACGCCCGGAGAGCTGAAGCCCTCCTGCGTCGCGATCTCGACCGCGGTGGTGTTCTGCAGGATGTTGTACAGCAGCAGCTGAATGGGCCACAGATCCTCGCGCTTTTTGATGTACAGCAGCGCGTCGGAGAAGCCGTTCCAGCGCCCGACCGCGTAGAACAGCGCGAGCGTCGCCAGCACGGAGGTGGACAGCGGCAGATAGATCTGCACCAGCGTGCGCACCGGGCCGGCCCCGTCGATTTCAGCCGCCTCACGCAGCGAATCCGGTACGCCGTAGAAGAAGGAGCGCATGATGATCATGTTGTACACGCTCAGGCAGCTGGGAATCACCAGCACCCAGACGCTGTCGAGCATGTTCAGGCCGCGCAGCAGCAGGTAGTGCGGGATGGTGCCCGCGGAAAAATACATCGTGAACACGATGATGCCGTTGAGCAGCTTGCCGCCCTTCAGGTTGTCATAGGTCAGCGGGTAGGCGCACATGATGGTCATCACCATGGACAGAATGGTGCAGCCCACCGTCAGCAGCGCGGTGTACCACAGCGAATGCACGTACTTGGCGTCCCGGAGCACCGTGGTATACGCCTCCAGGTTCCAGCCCTTGGGCCAGAGCAGCACCTCGTTGCGGATCAGCGCCTCGGACGAGGAGAAGGACCGCGCCAGCACGTTGAGCATCGGGACCAGGCAGATGAACATCAGGATGAAGCAGAGGACGGCAATGATGATATCGCCCGTTTTGGTGGCCTTTGATTTGATCACACCTCATCCCCCCTTACATGATGCCGCGTTCGCCGAACTTCTTGGCCATCGAGTTGGCCCCGACCAGGAAGACGACGCCGACCACGCTCTGGAACAGGCCCACCGCGGTCGTCAGGGAGAACTGGCTGCCCTGGATACCGCGCTGGTACACGAAGATGGATATCACGTTGGACACATCCGTCACCAGGCGGTTGGACAGCGCCAGCGGACGGTCGAACTCACTGCCCAGGATACGGCCGAGGTTCATGATCAGCAGCGTGATGATGGTGGGACGCAGGCCCGGCAGCGTCACGTGCCAGATGCGGCGGAACCGTCCCGCGCCGTCCACGGCGGCCGCCTCGTACAGCTCGGGGCTGATGCCGGTCA
>CAMNEH010000099.1 GCA_946536315.1 uncultured Clostridia bacterium | reverse complement strand
ACCTCCCTGGTCGGCGGTCTGACCATGTTCGATATCCCGCACATGATGACCCAGGGCAACCCCAACGAGACCACCAACACCGTGGCCCGCTTCATCTATATGCAGGGCTTCACCGGCAGCCGCAACTTCAACATGGCGTCCGCCGCGTCCGTGGTGCTGTTTGCCATCATCATCGTAGGCTCCCTGATCATCCGCTACGTGCTCAACGATCATGATCCCAAGCCCGGCAAAGCGCTGAAGGGGGGCAAGTAAGATGAAACAGACGAGAAAAATCATCTTCTTGGTGTTCATTGTGATTGCGATCGTGGGCATGTTCCTGCCCATCGCCAACTTCAACGACAATTCCTCCGCCTCCCTGGCTGCTGACATCGAAAAGCAGCAGGGCAAGGTGGACAGCGCCCAGACCCAGCTGGACCGCTGGATCGCCGGCGGCAAGAAGAGCGAGGCCGACATCCAGAAGCAGCGCGACAAGGTCGCCAAGGAACAGGAAAAGCTGGACGCGCTGATCGCGGAACAGAACGCCGCTTCCACCGAAACCAGCAAGGGCTTGAGCTATGCTCTGCTGCCCGGCAAGCTGCCCGCTGAACTGGAAATCGACATGACTGTCGTGAACCAGTACAAGCTCTATGATTGGAATTATGGTGCCTACTATGCCTGCATCTGGATCGCCTTTGCCTGCTTCGTTTTAGCGGCTATTCTGGTAGTTCTTGCGGGTAACAAGGACGTCAGTAAGCTGTACACGATTTCCTCCTTCCTACACTTAGCCGGGATTCTGCTGGTTTGCTATTCCATTCTGCGCCTGACCGCATTCCCCATCAAGCTACCCTATGGCAATGCTGAAATAAAGACATTGCCCGTTCTCATGATCGTGTGCGGCTCCATCATCTCCTTCTGTGCACATGTACAGGCGGTAAACAACTCCAAGCGCAGCATGATCTATGTATTCTGCACCTTCCTGAGCATTCTGGCGATTGTGCCCTTCTGGATTATGATCGTCAATGCGACCCGTACCACTCAGGCCATTCAGCAAGGTGTCAGCCTGATCCCCGGTGGCAGCCTGGCCAACAACTGGAACATCCTTTCCTCCAAGAACTTCAATGTTGCCATCGGTTTCAAGAACAGCGCCATCATCGCCTTTGGCTCCACGATCCTGAGCGTGTACTTCTCCGCGATGACCGCTTACGGCTTCAAGGTCTACAACTTCAAGGGCAACAAGTTCCTGTACGCGGTGGTCATGGCCATCATCATGATCCCCGGTCAGGTCACCGGCACCGGTTTCTTCATGTTCATGTATCAGCTCGGCTGGGTTGACAACCGCCTGGCCCTGATCATCCCCTCCATCGCGGCGGCGAGCACCGTGTTCTTCTTCCGTCAGTACCTGGAGTCCAACCTCCAGCTCTCCCTGGTCGAGGCCGCGCGTATTGACGGCTGCGGCGAGTTCCGCACCTTCAACAGTATCATCCTGCCCATCATGGTGCCCGCCATGGCCACCATGGGCATCATGGCCGTCATCGGCAGCTGGAACAACTACCTGACGCCCCTGATGCTGTTCACCAAGCCCGACCTCAAGACCCTGCCTATGATGGTCCAGGAGCTGCGCGGCGATATCTACCGCACGGAATACGGATCCATCTACCTGGGCCTGACCCTGACGGCCCTGCCGCTGATCATCGTGTACTTCGCCTTCAGCAAGTACATCATCGCCGGCGTCGCCCTGGGCGGCGTCAAGGAGTAAACCTGTCTGTGTTCCTGTGCGCGGATGCATCGCCTGGTGCATCCGCGCCTTTATAAAAAGGGGAGGACAATATCACGATGGATATCAAAGCGCTCATCGGACAAATGACGCTGGAAGAAAAGGCCGGACTCTGCTCGGGCTCGGACTTCTGGCATACCAAGGCGATCGAACGGCTCGGCATTCCGGCGGTCATGGTGTCGGACGGCCCGCACGGGCTGCGCAAGCAGGATGACACAGGGGATCATCTGGGCATCAATGACAGCATCCGCGCGGTATGCTTCCCCGCGGCATGCGCGACGGCCGCGTCCTTCGACCGGGACCTGATCCGGGAAATCGGCGAAGCGATCGGCGACAGCTGCCAGCACGAAAAGCTGGCCGTGGTGCTGGGCCCGGCGGTCAACATCAAGCGCTCGCCGCTGTGCGGCCGGAACTTTGAGTATTTCTCCGAGGACCCGTACCTCGCCGGACAGGCGGCGGCCGCCTACATCCAGGGCGTACAGAGCCGGGACGTCGGTACCAGCATCAAGCATTTCGCCGCGAACAACCAGGAGCACCGGCGCATGAGCTCTTCCTCGGACGTGGATGAGCGCACGCTTCGGGAAATCTACCTCGCGCCGTTTGAAACGGCAGTGAAGGAGGCAAAGCCCTGGACGGTCATGTGCTCCTACAACCGCCTGAACGGGGTGTACGCCAGCGAGCATCCGTGGCTGCTGACCGAAGTGCTGCGCGATGAATGGGGGTTTGACGGCTTCGTCATGTCCGACTGGGGCGCTGTATCGGACAGGGTAAAGGGCGTCCAGGCCGGCCTGGAGCTGGAAATGCCCGCTTCCGGCGGCGTCAACGACAGAAAAATCGTCGCCGCGGTGCGGGCGGGCGAGCTGGACGAAAAGGTCCTGGACCGCGCCTGCGAACGCATCCTGAATATCGTATACCGGTACCTGGAAACTGCGCGGCCGGATACCCCGTGGGATATGGAAGCGCAGCACCGCCTGAGCGTGAGCGCGGCGGCCGACAGCATGGTGCTGCTGAAGAATGAGTCCGGCGTCCTGCCGCTCAGACACGGCGCGTCGGTCGCGTTCATCGGCGAATTTGCGCGCCGCCCGCGTTTCCAGGGCGGCGGCAGCTCGCACATTCACAGCTTCAAAACCGTCAGCGCGATGGAGGCGGCGGACGAAGGCGTGACCTACGCGCAGGGCTACAGGGTTGACGGGGACGCGGACGACAATGCGCTCCTTCAGGAGGCGGTCGCGCTGGCGGCGAAGGTGGAGACAGCTGTCATTTTTGCCGGACTCCCGGACAGCTTTGAGTCCGAAGGCTACGACCGCACGCATATGCGCATGCCGGACAACCAGGTGCGCCTGATCGAGGCGGTGGCGGCGGCCAATCCGCGCACGGTGGTGGTGCTGCACAACGGCGCGCCGGTGGAAATGCCGTGGATCGACCGGGTACCGGCCGTGCTCGAGGCATACCTGGGCGGCCAGGGCGTGGGGGAGGCCGCGGTCCGCGTGCTGTACGGCGATGTCAACCCGTCCGGCCATCTGGCGGAAAGCTTTCCGATCAAGCTGAGTGACAACCCGTCTTACCTGTACTTTGGCGGCGAGGGCAACCGGACCGAATACCGCGAGGGCGTATTTGTCGGCTACCGATATTACGATAAAAAAGAAATGCCCGTCCTGTTCCCCTTCGGACACGGCCTGAGCTATACCACGTTTGCCTGTTCCGACCTGCGCCTGAGCTCAGACGCAATCACCGATCAGGAGCCGCTGACCGTGACGGTGACCGTCACCAATACGGGGACGCGCGCGGGCAAGGCAGTGCCCCAGCTGTATGTGGGCAGCCCCAGGGACAGCCGCTTTATCCGCCCTGTGCGCGAGCTGAAGGGATATGAAAAGGTGACCCTTGCGCCTGGCGAGAGCAAGGAAGTGACGTTCACCCTGGACAGCCGCGCCTTTGCGCTGTGGCACAGCGGGCTGCACGGGTGGTTTGTCGAAACGGGCGAGTACACGATCGCGGTCGGTCAGTCCAGCCGCGCGCTGGAGGTCAGCCGCCCGGTCCGCGTGACCGGCACTGTGGCGGAGCGTCAGCATTATGACATGGACAGCATCTTCATGGATATCATGGCGGATCCGGTGGCCAGGGAAAAAATCGCGCCGTATATGAAGGCCCGGACCGGCAACGCGATCGAAACGGACCGCTCGGAGGCCGCGAAGGACGCGATTTCCGACGAAATGAACGCGGCCATGTTCAATTATATGCCGCTGCGGGCGGCGCTCAGCTTTGGCGACGGCTCCCAGGAGGAGCTGGAGCGGCTGGAAGCGCTGATCCGCGACCTGAACGCGCCGTAACGGCGGCCGAACGGAGGATAACGGATGAGCGACCGATTTGAGTTTGAAACCTGGGAAACCCCGGAGGCTGCCGGGGTTTCCAGCGCCGCGCTGCTCAAATTCCTGGACGAGGCGGAGCGCGCGCACGGGCTGATTCAGTTTCACAGCATGGTGCTGCTGCGGCACGGGAAGGTGGTCGCTCGCTTCAACTGGGCGCCATACGATGACCGCACACCGCATACGCTGTTTTCCCTGAGCAAGTCCTTCTGCTCCGCGGCCGCGGGGTTTGCGGTGCAGGAAGGTCTGATCGCCTGGGATACCAGCGTGGCGGATGCGCTGGCGGACGAGATCCCCGCGGGGCACGAGGACGCCCTGCGTCCCATCACGCTGGAGACGCTGCTGTGCATGGGCTCGGGGCTCGATCCCGCCTCGGACAGTATCCCGGAGGACGATACGGTCACCTGGGCGCGCCATGTCCTGTCGCATGACGTGCAATATCCGCCGATGACGCATTTTCATTATAATACCCTCGGCACGTACCTGGTCGCGTGCATGCTCGAGCGCGCGACCGGGACCGACCTGGTCAGCTATCTGAAGCCGCGCCTGTTCGATCCGCTGGATATTCCCGCGCCGGCGTGGGATACGTCGCCCCAGGGCGTGTGCTGCGGCGGGTTTGGGCTGTACCTGAGCGCGGACAGCATCGCGCGCTTCGGCCAGTGTCTGCTGGACAAGGGCAAATGGCAGGGCCTGCAGGTGCTGCCTGCGGGCTGGGTCGAGCGGGCGACAGCGAAGCATATCGACAACAGCAACGGTCAGCCTGACCCCGACAACGAGTGGGCGCAGGGCTACGGCTATCAGTTCTGGCGCTGCACGGAGGGCCGCTATCGCGGCGACGGCATGTATGGTCAGCTGTGCGTGGTGAACGAACAGCGGGACGCCGTGCTCGCTGTGACCTGCGCGACCAACGATATGGGCGCGGAGCTGCGGCTGATCCGGGAACATCTGCTGCCCGCGCTGGACACGTACCCCGGCACGGCGGCGAACCAGGAGGCGCTCGCGGCGCGATCGGAAACGCTCGCCTTCTTCTGCCCTGCGGACGACGGCACCGCGCGCCCGCTGCCGGAGGGGGACTATGTCTTTGATACGCCCTGGGGCGGGGAGGACAGTATGTCCCTGCACATGCTGCCGGACCGCCGGGTGGTGATCACCTTCAGCGGCCAGCTGTCCGTCGAACTGGGACTGGGACGCTGGCTGACCACAGACTTGAGTGTACACCGGCAGGCGATGCGCTGGCTCGGCGCCTATGGCTGGCGCGAGGGCAAGCTGCTGATCGACCTGCGTACGCCGGATGGGCCGAATACCCTTTGCGGGGCTGCCGACTGGGACGACGATACGCTCACCTTTGACGGTGTCGGCATGGAGTTCCCCAACGGACAGATCGTGTTCCGCAAACAAAACGCGCAGTGAGGTTTCCGCGTATGAATGTTGTGTTTATCTCACCCAACTTTCCCCATACCTACTGGCAGTTCTGCGACAGGCTGCGCCAGCGCGGCGCGAACGTGCTGGGCATTGGCGACGCGCCGTATGACGGGCTGGAGGCGCCGCTCAGGGCCAGCCTGACGGAGTATTACCGTGTGTCCACACTCGGCGACTATGAGCAGGTCTACCGCGCGGTGGCGTACTTCGCGTTCCGCTACGGGAAAATCGACTGGCTCGAGTCCAACAATGAATACTGGCTGGCGCAGGACGCGCGCCTGCGGACGGATTTTCACATCACCACCGGCATTCAGGCGGATGAAATTGACGCATGGAAGCACAAATCTGCCATGAAGCCGGTCTATCGGTCCGCCGGCATCCCCACGGCGCGGTGCGAGCCGGTCACGGATGAAGCGGCAGCGCGCGCCTTCCTGGATCGCGTCGGAGGCTACCCAGTCATCGTGAAGCCGGATGTTGGCGTCGGCGCGGCGGATACCTGGAAGCTGGAAAGTGACGCGGACCTCGCGGCGTTTTTCGCGAGGAAGCCCGCAGTGCCGTACCTGGTGGAGGAGTTTGTGACCGGCGATATCTGCTCCTATGACGCGATCACCGACAGCCGCTGTGACCCGCTGTTTGAGTCGATGACGGTCTGGCCGCCGTCGATCGCGGACATTGTCAATCAGGATCTGGACCTGGCCTACTATACCTGCGCCGAGGTGCCGGAGGCGCTGCGGACGCTCGGGCGCAGGGCGCTCAAGGCGTTCAACGTGCGCAGCCGTTTCGTGCATCTGGAGTTCTTCCGCCTGACGCAGCCGCGAAAGGGGCTGGGAGCGGTGGGCGACTTCGTCGCGCTGGAGGTCAATATGCGGCCGGCGGGCGGATATACGCCGGATATGATGGATTATGCCCATGCCACGGACGTGTACGCGATCTATGCCGACATGGTGATGTACGACCGGCGGCTGATCCCCGACAGCGGGGAGCATCACTACTGCGTCTATGCCAGCCGAAAGGACGGCCACCGCTACCGCTATTCGCATGAAGAGATCATGGCGCGCTATGGCGACAGAATGGCGATGCAGGAGGAAATGCCGCCCCTGATGTGGGCGACCATGGGCCGCTATATGTACACCGCGCATGCCCCCAGCCTGGAGGAGACGCAGGCCTTCATCAGGTTCGTGCATGAAAGGGCGTGAGTCTGAAAAAAAGATTGATCATTCTTCGGAGTTTTGACTGCCACCCTTTCCTGGTCCGCGTATCAATGAGTGCAGGGGATGATCCTGCCAAATCAGTGACGTGGGCGCGGCCTGAGCCGCAGAAAGGATAGAATGATGGAGACTTCGATGAAAACCCTGAGCCTGGAGGAAATGACGCGAGTGACTGGCGGCCTGGAGGACCCGATCGTGTCCACCACCGTGACCTGGGAGGACGGCAATGGCAACAAGTACAGCTACACTATCGGCAAGCCGGAACTGCCGGATGTGATCTCCCAGTCGGTCAGCTGGGAGGACGCGGGCGGCAACCGTTATACCCAACAGTATTCCGGCCGGTAATCGTCAGGCATCTGTATGCTGCGGAAGAATTCCTTCCGCGGCTTTTTTTCGCTGATTGAGTCATGTTTGTGTCCAACGCGTGCCGCCAGTTGACACATCCTCCTGAACTATGATAATATTTTATAGTTGCCGACGCAAATTCAAACGGCGAACACCGGCCCTGAGCCGGTCATCAATCAACAAGGAGGAAACCTATGAAAAAGATTCTGTCTGTGCTCCTGCTGGCGGCCATGCTGCTGAGCACCATGGCGGTATTGGCGGAGGACGGCGAGTTCCGCGGCGAGGCCAACGGCTACGGCGGCGCGATCATCGCCGAGCTGACCGTGCAGGACGGCAAAATTGTGGCGCTGACACTCACCGGGGACGGCGAAACGCCGGCCATCGGCGGGGCGGCCCTCGAACCGCTGACCGAAGCGATCCTGGCGGCCGGCGGCATCGACGGCGTGGATGGCGTCGCCGGCGCGACCTGGACCAGCAACGGCGTGTTCAGCGCGATCCGCAGCGCGCTGGGCATCGAAGAGGCGACTGTCGAAGCGGAAAAAGCGGAGAATGTCGCCGCGGATGGCCTGCGCCATGGCCTGGGCGTGGTCGTGACGCCGCGTCTGGGCCCCGGCAAGGACGATCAGGACGTGCCGGTGTATTCGTTCAACGTGGTGACCGCCTATGTCGTGTCTGACGCGGACGGCCGGATCGTCGACGTCGAGACCGACATCCTGGAGATCATCACGCCGAACCATGACGGGGCGGAGGACAACGCGTTTGCCGGCTGGCCGGGGATGTCCTACAACGAGGACGCGGATGGCGACGGCAAGGTGGACGGCGTGACCGAACAGACAGCGGAGACGTTTGCCGCGACGCTGCCCACCTTCCGCACCAAGCGGGACCTGGGCGACCTGTACAAGATGAACAGCGGCACCTGGACCCAGGAGATGGACATCTATGAAGCGTTCTTCGCGGGCAAGACCGCGGAAGAGCTGACCACTTTCTTCGAGCGCCAGACCGCGGCGAACGGTCGGGTGATCCGCGAGGGCGCGACCGCCGAGGCGGACCTGGCGAAGTGGAACGCCCTGACCGACGAGGAGAAGGCGAATGTCGACGCGCTGGCCGGCGCGACCATGTCCCTCTCCGACGCCCACGGTGATATCCTGGGCGCGATCGTGAAGGCATTGGACCATCAGGAAGCGGTCGGCGCTGAGCAGGCCGCCAGCATCGGCCTGGGCGTGGTCGTGACGCCGCGCCTCGGGCCCGGCAAGGACGACCAGGACGTGCCGGTGTACTCCTTTAATGTGGTCGTGGCTGGTACGCTGCTGGACGAGGAAGGCCGCATCGCCGCCGCAAAGGAAGACATCCTGGAGATCATCACGCCGAACCATGACGGGGCGGAGGACAACGCGTTTGCCGGCTGGCCGGGGATGTCCTACAACGAGGACGCGGATGGCGACGGCAAGGTGGACGGCGTGACCGAACAGACAGCGGAGACGTTTGCCGCGACGCTGCCCACCTTCCGCACCAAGCGGGACCTGGGCGACCTGTACAAGATGAACAGCGGCACCTGGACCCAGGAGATGGACATCTATGAAGCGTTCTTCGCGGGCAAGACCGCGGAAGAGCTGACCACTTTCTTCGAGCGCCAGACCGCGGCGAACGGTCGGGTGATCCGCGAGGGCGCGACCGCCGAGGCGGACCTGGCGAAGTGGAACGCCCTGACCGACGAGGAAAAGGCGAACGTCGACGCGCTGGCCGGCGCGACCATGTCCCTCTCTGACGCCCACGGCGATATCCTGGGCGCCCTGCTGAAGGCCGCCGGACAGGCAAAGCCGCTCAAGTAAGCAAGCCAAACAAACAAAACACCAGGCGCAGGGGGAAACCCTGCGCCTGGTGTTTTGAATTCCGTTTCGTGCCCCTGACGCCAATCAACCCTTCACCGCGCCCGCGGCCACACCCTTGATGATGTGTTTCTGGCAGGCGAGGTAGAACACGATGATGGGAATCAGGCTCAGTACGATCAGGGCCATGGTGGCGCCCAGGTCGACGCGGCCATAGCTGCCCTGCAGGTACTGGATGTGGATCGGGATCGTCCTGTACACCGTGATATCGAGGACCAGGTACGGCAGGAGATAATCGTTCCAGACCCACATGATCTCCAGTACGCCCACGGAGATCAGCGTCGGCTTCAGCATGGGGAACACCGCGCTGAAGAAGGTACGCAGCGGGCCGCAGCCGTCGATCGCGGCCGCCTCTTCGATCTCCAGCGGAATGGATTTGACGAAGCCTACGAACATGAACACCGCCAGCCCCGCGCCGAAGCCAAGATAAACGATCGGAATCGTCCAGGGCATATCCAGCCGGAGCACACGCGCTGTGTTCGCCAGCGTATACATGACCATCTGGAAAGGAACGACCATGGAGAATACGCACAGATAGTAGACCACCTTGGAGAAGGGGTCATTGACGCGGGAAATATACCAGGCCGCCATGGATGTGCACAGTAAAATCAGGCCCGTGGAGATCACTGTAATGTACACACTGTAGCTTGCGGACAGAAAAAAAGGGTAATTGCCGAAAGTGACGCCGTTCACATAGTTGCTGAAGCCGACATAGCTGTTCACGTTCGGCAGGGCGAAGAGCTCTGAATTGACATATCCGTTCTCCTTGAAGGAGTTCATCAGCACGATGACGATGGGCAGCAGCCAGATGACGCTGATCACGGCAAAGGCGATACTGAGCGCCTTCTGGCCGGACGTCATCTTCTCCCGCGGTCTCTGCTTTGCCATTTCCATTACTGCTGCACCTCCTTGCTGCGGGTCGCGCGGAGCTGGAT
>CAMNEH010000098.1 GCA_946536315.1 uncultured Clostridia bacterium | reverse complement strand
TTGACGTTGCTTCTGCTCTTTACTGTATCGTTTTCAAGATCCGCCCGCGCTTCCTTGCCTGGCCCCTTTCGGTGCCCCGCTCATCAGCGCTCGAGTATCTTAACACCTGAGGCCGTTATTTGTCAACAAAAAAATCAAAACTCACTCGATTTTTTCGTTATTCTCCTCTATGGAAGTATGTTAGCTCATCAATGTTCAGGCTCTAATCCGTACATATATTGCGATTTGTGATTCTTTTGTTCGTGTTTTCTGTCCCTTCACTGCCCGGGCCGCAGTGACTGACACCTCCCTGTCGTACCTTCTTGCGCCGCGCCGCAAAGTATGCTATAACCAGCATCGGGCGTCATTATGCCGCCATTTTCTTCTTTATCTCCGGAGGGCAACGCTGCCGATATGCGAAAATCAACCATTGGACACCTGATGCTGGTGCTGGCTGCCTTCATTTGGGGCACAGCCTTCGTCGCTCAGCGGGTCGGTATGGACAGCATCGGCCCCATCACCTTCAACGCGACGCGTATGATACTGGCCGCCCTGGCGGTGGGCGGCGTTGCCCTGGTCCTGCGCAGGCGCCGTCCCGCGCTGACCGTGCGGGAAAAGCGCGACACCTGGCTCGGCGGGATCAGCTGCGGGCTGTTCCTGTCCGCGGCAAGCATCTTCCAGCAGACCGGGCTGGTCGAAACGGACGCCGGAAAGGCGGGCTTCATTACCGCGATGTACCTGCTGCTGGTGCCGGTCATTCAGTACCTGCTATTCAGGCGGCGGCAGCCGGTCCGGGTTTGGATCGCGGTGGGCCTGGGACTGGCAGGCATGTATCTGCTGTGCGTCCGCGGCGACCGGCTGGCGCTGACGCGGGGCGACGCGCTGATTTTTGCCTGCGCGGTCATGTACAGCGGGCACATCCTGTGCTGTGGATATTTCGCGCGCGGCGGATGGCCGATCGGCATCTCCGCGATCCAGTTTGCCGTCGCAGCGCTCGTATCCCTCGGCGCGGCGTTCCTGCTGGAACAGCCCGCCTGGACCCAGGTGACCGCCGCGTCGGTCCCGATCCTGTACTGCGGGCTTATCTCCGGCGGAATCGGGTTTACGCTGCAGGTGATCGCGCAGCGGTACAGCGACCCCACCGTCGCGTCCCTGCTGATGAGCCTGGAATCGGTGTTCGCCGTGCTCGCCGGAGCGATCCTGCTGGGCGAGCGCATGTCCGGACGCGAGCTGCTGGGCTGCGCGGTGATGCTATGCGCCATTCTGCTGGTACAATTTCGCAAAGATGAATAAATCGTCGCCGCTGCGGCGTCTATATATAATGCAGGGCACAGAGCCCTCACGGGTTTCATGACCACGACATTAAAAGGAGGTACCATTCTCATGAAAAAATGTTCTCTGATCCTCGTCCTGACCGCACTGCTGACGGCGGTGACGCTGTGCGTGACTGCCGCGTCCAACACTGACCTGCTCACGGTGTTCGATGCCGGAAAGGCGCTCCTGTTTGACACCGACAACGTCACCGTGAAGGCGACCGCGGATTTTTCCTTCGAAGGCGAACGCTTTAAGACGGTGAACGCGGAATACGCGCAGGACGGCTATCATTCAAAGTGGCAGTACATGCTGCGTACGCCGAAGGACGATGGCAGCGACAGCCTGTCGGGCTTCACCGTCATCGCCAACGACGAATTGCTGTACCGCATGGACCTGCTGAAACCGGGCGTATACTATTATGGTACAGATCTGCCGCAAAACACGCTGGTCCGCACCTCCGCGCAGATGGACCAGCTGGTCGCGCTCGCGCGAGCCATCGCCGGAAAGGCGGACGTCCTTCTGCCCGAAAATGCCTTCACCGTGACCACTGAAAACGACGCCGGCGCGACGGTGCGCTTCGTCCTGAAGGAGGGCGACGCTTCCCACCTTGTGGACGCGGCCTTCAACCTCTGCGCACAGATGGCGATCAAGCGCCTCATCAAGCCGTACGATTACGACATCCTTCCTTATACGGAGTATTACGGGCTGACGGTCGCCGACTACATTACCAGCTACACGGACCGCTTTGAGCTGGTCAGCGCGGACGTCACCGTGACGCTGGACGGCAACGGCCGGCTGCGCGGCGTCAAGGGCACGATGGCCGTGGACGCCGTGTCGGTCGACGAGGACAATCATCGCCTGGACGTCACGTTCAACGTGACAGCGTCCGCCTACGATACCACCGACATTCCTGAATTCAATCCCGACGATTACAACGTGGTTTCCTGGCTGGAAGCGCAGGACTGAGCGCCATTTTGCTCAGGCGCTGCTGAGAATAGTGCTTGTAAAAAGGATAAAAATCATTTATACTATTTGCAGTCCCTATCATTATTTGAAGGAGGTATCGTATTTCCCATGAAAAAGCTCGCTGTGATCCTGACCGTGCTCTCTTTGATGCTGACCAGCGCCTTCGCCTTTGCCGAGGGCCTGGACGTGGAGCAGCTGCGCATTCAGTTTGTTCCCACCAACACTGAAACTGCGGATGCCACCACCGCCGAATTCTCCGCTTACATGAGCAACCTGCTGGGCGTGCCGGTCACCGTGACCGTCGCCACCAGCTATAACGGCATCGTTGAAGCCATGGAATCCGGCACCGTCGACGTCGGCATCATGCCGCCCGCCACGTATGCGCAGGCCCGCAGCATGGGCGTCGCCAAGGCGATCCTGTCCAACACCCTGGTGGATTATGACCAGGTTACCGAGCTGCCCGTCGAGGGGTCCAAGGTCGGCAACTTCAAGGCCGAGGTCCTCGTGCGCGCCGACAGCGGCATCGAGGGCTATGAAGGCCTGGTGGGCAAGAACATCGCGTATCTGGGCGCCGCTTCCGCCTCCGGCTACATCTATCCCGTGGCCGAAATGAAGAAGCTGGGCCTGGACACCGAAAGCTGCAACTGGGTCAACATCACCTCGATCCCCAGCGCCATCCTCGCCGTGATCAACGGCCAGGTCGACGCCTGCTTCACGTTTGAAGGCAGCCGCTATGTGTTCCGCAGCGCCGTCAACGATGACAACGGCAATCCCTACGACCTGTATGAGGTGCTGAAGGTCGCGAAGCTGTCCGATGCGGACATCCCGAACGACGCCGTCGCCGTCAACAGCAAGCTGAGCGAAGCGACCGCCAAGGCGGTGGAAGAAGCCTTCCTCAGCATGGCCGCTGACGAAGAGGGCCTCAAGATCATGAACGCCTGGGGTCACACCGGCTATGTGCCCGCTGTGGAAGCCGATTACGACACCATCGCGGAATACATCGACCTGGCCGCCGACTGAGCCCTATGATTACCTTCGACCACGTAAGCAAGGTTTACCCCAACGGCGTACGCGGCCTGACGGACATCAGCCTGACAATCAATGATGGAGACTTTGTCTCCATCATTGGTTTAAGTGGGGCCGGCAAAAGCACGCTGCTGCGCTCTGTCAACCGCCTGAACGACATTACCGGCGGCGATATCCTGATTGACGGGAAATCCCTGACCAGGGCCAACAAACGCGAGCTGAAGCAGATCCGGCGGACCATCGGCCTGATTTCCCAGCAGTTCAACCTGGTCAAGCGTTCGACCGTGCAGAAAAATGTGCTCTCCGGAAAGCTCGGCTATTATTCCACGTTCAAAAGCGTTTTCGGGCTGTTTTCCAAAGCCGATTACGCGCTGTGCAACGAAGTGCTCAAAAAGGTGGAGCTCTCGGATAAGCTGCACGAGCGCTGCGATAACCTGTCCGGCGGCCAGCAGCAGCGTGTTTCCATCGCGCGGACGCTTTTCCAGGAGGCGCGCATTATTCTGGCCGACGAGCCCGTCGCCTCCCTCGACCCCGCCACCAGTCAGGAAATCCTGGACGAGCTGCGCAAAATCAACCGCACGATGGGGAAAACGGTGATCGTCAATATCCATTCCATCGCGCTGGCCAAGCAGTATTCGGACCGGATCCTCGCGCTGCAGGACGGCCGGCTTGTGTTCGACGGAACGCCCGAGGCTTTGACGCCCGATGTCCTGCAGATGGTCTACAAGGGCAACGCGTTCCTGAACGACGAGGGGGCCGCCCACGCATGAAGATCCGTGATACCGTCCATTTTCAGTGGTATAAAACGCTGTTCGTCGTCGTGCTGCTCGGGCTTTGCCTGTATACCTCCATCCGCGCGACGAAGGCCGACTTCGGGCAGCTTGTGACCAATATCGGCCAGGTCAACGCGTTTCTGACCAAGCTGTCGCACCCGGATTTCAATTACCTGCCCAGACTGGTCGACCCTATGGTCAAAACTCTGAAAATGTCCGCCCTGGGCACGGTGCTCGGCGTACTGCTCGCCATTCCGTTCGCGTTTCTTTCCACGACGGTCGTTACCGGCAACCCGGTCGTGACACACGTGTTCCGGTTTTTTTTGAATATCATCCGGACCATTCCCAACCTGCTGCTGGCCGCGCTGCTGGTGGCTATTATCGGCATCGGGGAAGCGACAGGCGTCGTGACGATCGCCATTTTTACCTTTGGGGTCACTTCCCAGCTGATTTTTGAATCGATTGAAACGATCGATTACGCGCCGCTCGAAGCGACCGCCGCGGTGGGCGCCAACCGGCTCAAAACGGCGGTATGGGCCGTCTGGCCGCAGATTGCCTCCAGCGTGCTGAGCTATACCTTTTACGCGTTTGAGCTGAACGTGCGCGCGTCGGCGGTGCTGGGCTATGTCGGCGCGGGCGGCATCGGCGTCAAGCTGAACGAAGCGCTCGGGCTTTTCCGCTACGAGCGCGTATCCGTCATTATTCTTTTCATTTTTGTGATCGTCGCTGTGGTGGACAATGTGTCTGAAAGCATCCGCAGGAGGCTCAAATGAAAAGAATCCCGGACAGAATCAGGCATCTTATCCTGTTGGCGCTGACGCTCCTGCTGCTGTGGTGGTGCGCTTACGATATTGACTGGACGACGTTCCGGTATTTCTCCTTCGGCAGCTTCCGGGCCACGCTTGCCCGCCTTCTGTCGCCCGAGTGGGAGGCGTTTTACACTGGCGGGCCGGAGGACATCTTTTCGCTGATGCTGCTGACCATCGCCATCGGCTTCTTCGGCACGTCCGTCGGGACGGTCCTCGCGATCCCGTTCGTCCTGCTTTCCGCGAATAACCTTTGGAAAAACCCGGTCGTTCCCAGGCTTGGAAAATTCATCCTGAATGTGCTGCGGGCTTTTCCGGAGCTCGTATACGCCATCATTTTCATCAAGGTGGTCGGTCCCGGCCCGTTCGCGGGCGTCCTGGCCATCGGCGTGCATCAGATCGGCATGCTCGGCAAGCTGTTCACCGAGGAAATGGAGCGAATGGACGAAACGGCCGTCGAGGCCTGCAAGGCGGTCGGCGCCAACGGCGTTCAGACAATGTTTTACGCCCGCATCCCTCAGCTGATGCCCATTTACACCTCGCTGGCGCTGAATCACTTTGAAATCGCCGTCCGCAGCGCGTCGACCCTGGGTCTCGTCGGCGCAGGCGGCATCGGCGCGACGCTGATTTTTGCCATCCAGGCCGCGCGCTGGAACCGCGTGGGCATCATCCTGCTGGCCGTTGTGGTCACCGTGTTCCTGCTGGACCTGCTGACCGGATGGATCAGGAAAAAGCTTCGCTGAAGCGGTACCGCCTGCGCCGTTGATCACTGCCCCCGACGCCTGCCCATGCGTGGACGGATGGTTCTCCAGCCCCCGCGCCCGGCAGCGGAATTGGGGGCGGTTTTTTTGTGCTTGCTGCGGGAGCTCAGGATCACGCTCTGCAGGAGGATAAACAGGCCGAGCATCGCGCCGTTGGCCATTTCCTGCCACCAGGACTCGTTCAGGGAGCTCAGGGCGATGATTTTCTGGATCGTCGCCAGGATCATCGCGCCGAAGAAGGTGCCGATGACGTTGCCCACGCCGCCGGTGAGCAGCGTACCGCCGATGATGGAGGCCGCGATGGCGTCCATCTCGCTGCGCATCGCCACGCTGGCGTTGCCCGCGGGCTTATGCATCAGGAACACGAAGCCCGCCAGCCCGCTGAGCAGGCCGCTCAGCACGTAGCTCATGAAGCGGGTGCGCTTCACATTGATGCCCAGCATCAGCGCGCTCTGCTGATTGCCGCCGAGGGCGTAGATATGCCGGCCGAGCCGGGTAAACCGCAGCATCAGGTACACCAGGACCACCACGCACAGCGCCACGATGGCGCCGATTTCCAGCTTCGCGGCGATCAGGTTGCCGTTTTTCGCCGTGTAGCCCAGAAAGGGGAACGCCGCGCGCGCCTTCACCAGCGCCTGGAAGCCGGCATGCGTCACCTTGACCGGATTGGCCGAGAGGATGGTCGTCAGTCCGCGGGACAGGAACATGCCCGCCAGCGTGACGATGAAGGGCTGGATATCCAGGTAACTGATCAGGAACCCCTGGAACAGGCCGAACGCCAGGCCAATGCCGATCGCGAGCAGGAAGGTGACGATGATGCAGAGGACGTCGTTCTGGATGCCGCTGCCGTTCAGGTACAGCGCGCAGGCCATGACCGTCAGGCCGATGACGCCGCCCACGCTGATATTGATGCCGCCGCCGATCATGACGATGGTCAGCGCGCAGGAAATGATGATGAGCGCCGCGTTGTCGTTGAGCAGGTCGAACAGCTGCTGGGTGCGAAGGAAGCCGCCGCCCATGAAGATCATTGCCGCGCCGTACATGACCGCGAAGATGCCGATGGTAATGGTCATCAGCAGCTGCGCGTCAGTCAGCGGTTCACGCCGTTTCACCGGACGGACCATTCACTTCACCCCCTTGGCGGGCAGCACGCGCTGCCTGAGCAGGCTCCACAGCCGTACCAGCTCGCGCTTGACTACCGGCGAGCCCGCGACGACGATCACGATGATCACCACGGCCTTGTACGCCTTGATATCCACAGGATCGACGCGCATGGCGAGCAGCGTGGTGGTCAGCATCTGGATGATGTACGCGCCGAGCACGCTGCCGATGATCCTGAACCGGCCGCCGCCCAGGCTGTTGCCGCCGATGGCGACGGCGAGGATGGCGTCCATTTCAATATCCACCAGCAGGGTTTTCAGGCTGACCTGACCCATACGGCTGGTGCCGATGATGCCGGCCGCGGCCACGCAGATGCCGAGGATGACGAACGAGCCCATCTTGACGAGCACCGGATTGATGCCATTCAGGCGCGCGGCGCCCTCGTTGACGCCCACCGTTTCCGTATACAGCCGGAGGGTGGTAAACCGGAAGACCGCCGCCAGCAGCAGACCGACGAGCAATACGCCGAATACCGGGGTGGGAATGGGAATGCCGGGAATGGTCATGCCCATGGCGCTGATGATCGGGCTGTCGATCTGCGGCGTGGCGCTGCCGACGATCCAGTACGCGATGGAACGTCCGCAGGAGAACAGGATCAAGGTCGCGATCATCGGCTGGATCCTGAACACGGACACCAGCGTGCCGTTGAACGACATGAAGAGAATGGTGACCAGGCAGCACGCCAGCGCCGCCAGCAGCACCGTACCGATATTGATGGCCGGAAAGGCCTTGAGCACCTTGACAAAAATGGTGCCGGAGATGGTGCCCACCGCGCCGACGCTGATATCCTGTCCGCCGCACGCGGCCGTGACCAGCGTCATGCCCATGGCGATGATGGCCAGCTCGCTGGCGCTGTCGATGATGCTGATCAGGTTGCCGGTCAGCACGGGGTTGCCGCTGTTGTTGGTCGCCACGCTGATCGCGTAAAAGCGCGGGTCGCGGATCAGGTTGAACAGCAGCAGGATGCCCAGCGCAATCAGCGGAATCATCAGCTGGCCCAGCGCGCCCTTCCGCTTGTCCGCTCGCGTCTTTTGCTTCATGTCAGCGTTCACCTCCCGCGATGGTCTTCATGACCTCTGCCTGCGTCAGCCGGCTGCCGGTCAGCTCGCCCACGATGTTCCGGTCCCGCATGACGATCAGGCGGGAGCAGGTCCTGAGCATTTCCTCGATTTCGGAGGAAATGAACGTCACGCTCATATCCTCCTGCGACAGCTTCAGCACCAGCTTCTGGATTTCCAGCTTGGTGCCGACGTCGATGCCGCGCGTCGGCTCGTCCAGGATCAGGTAGTCCGGATGCGTGAGCAGCCACCGGGCCAGGATGACCTTTTGCTGGTTGCCGCCGGACAGGCTGCCGACCGGCGTATCCTTGCTGGCGGTTTTGATGTTCAGCGCCGCGACGTACTCGTCCGCGAAGGCCTCCATCTCACTGCGACGCATCGGCCGGAAAAAGCCGCGCATGACCTGCAGCGCGAGGATGATATTGTCGCGCACGCTCAGGTCCGCGATGATGCCGTCGCGCTTGCGGTCCTCCGGCAGGTAGCCGATGCCGTGCTTCATCGCGTCGTGCGGACTGGCGATCCTGACGTTCCGGCCCTTGACGCGCACCCGGCCGCCCGTCACGCGGTCAGCGCCGAAAATGGCGCGCACGCTTTCGCTGCGGCCGGAGCCGAGCAGGCCGGTAAACCCGTTGACCTCGCCCTTGCGGATATGAAAATCGAACGGCCGGCATTCCGTACTGGCCAGGCCATCGGCCTCGAACACCGGGTCCTCCCCCGGCGCCCGCTTCTGACCGAGCGCTTCCAGCCCGCCCATATCGTCCAGGCTTTTGCCCATCATTTTAGCAACCAGCGATACCTGCGGCAGCTCGCCCGCGAGGTATTCGCCGACGAGCTCGCCATTGCGCAGCACGGTGATCCGATCGCTGACGGCATACACCTGCTCCAGGAAATGGGTCACAAAGATGATGCCGACGCCGCGGTTCTTCAGGTCGCGCATCAGGCCGAACAGCATTTCCACCTCCTTCTCGTCCAGGGAGGAGGTCGGCTCATCGAGGATGAGCACCTTGCAGTTCATGTCCACCGCGCGGGCGATCGCCACCATCTGTTGCACGGCCAGCGAGCAGCTGCCCAGCTCCTGACGCGCGCGCGCCGGAATGCCCAGGCTGTTCAGGATGGCCTCCGCCTTCTTTTCCATTTCCTTCCAGCGCACCAGCGCGCCGTCCGTGCGGCCGATGAACATGTTTTCCGCCACGGTGAGGTTGGGGCAGAGCGTAATTTCCTGATACACGGTGCTGATGCCCGCGTTCTGCGCGTCCTGCGGAGAATGGATGCGCGCTTCGCCCTCGATGCCGGAGATATGGATGCTGCCGCTGTCTTTTTCGTGCACGCCGGTCAGCACCTTGATCAGCGTGGACTTCCCCGCGCCGTTCTCGCCCATCAACGCGTGGATTTCCCCGCTGCGCAGGGTAAAATCCACATGGTCGAGCGCCTTGGTGCCCGGAAACTGCTTGCAGATCCCGCGCATGGTCAATACCGGTTCGCCTTGCATCTGGAAACGCTCCTTTTGAAAAATGGCGCGGTATGAACGCGCCGGAATGACTCCGTTCATACCGCGCAAGGGGTGTGGGGACTGTTACTCGCCCAGGCCGTAGGTCGCGATATCTTCCTCGGTGATGGTGCGGGCGTCAAAGCCCTTTTCCTCGTTGATGATCTGCTTGAGCTCGTTCAGGCCTTCGATTTCGCCGCCGGCCTGCAGCGTCTTGATCATGCTGTCGATGAGCGCCGCCTGGAACGGGCTGCACTGGCCGTCATAGTTCCAGTTGCCGGCGAGCAGTTCGCGCAGCGCCCACTTGTTGCAGTCGAAGCCCATGACGATCACGTCGCCGTTCACGCCGTGGGTGATGCCCTTCGCGTCCAGCGCGGCCACAACGCCCTGCGCCATGCCGTCGTTCTCCGCGTAGACAATGTTGAACTTCTCGCCGGCGTCAATGGCCGCCTCGGCGATCTTGCGGGCTTCGTTGGGGTCCCAGCTGTCGCCGCCGGTGCCTTCGCGGACCATGGTCCACTTGTCATCCGCAGCGCACTTTTCCTGCAGGGGCTCGGAGCGGCCGATCTGCGCGGCGCTGCCCAGCTGGCCCTGGA
>CAMNEH010000097.1 GCA_946536315.1 uncultured Clostridia bacterium | reverse complement strand
AGCCCTCGCCGCTGGGGATATTGCAGTCCGCCTGGATCCACCAGCCGCCGACCATCCTCCAGCGTCCCTCCCGCACCCGAGCGCGGATCTCCTCAAACATCTCCGGATCGCAGCGCTCGATCCATTCATAGCAGCACATGGCGGCGGATGTGAAGATAAAATCCGGGTATTCATTCATCCTGTCCAGTACGGAGCGGAAAGTGGCGCGCGCGGCCTCGTAGCCGTCCTGCCAGCGCCACAGCCATACCGGGTCCAGATGCGCGTTGCCGATCATATACAGCCTCTTATCCATGATCATCCTCCCCATCGTCCGTGCGTGGTCTGTCCCTATAATAGGCGCATCCATCAGATTTTGTCAAGCGTTTCCCCATATTTTTCCATAATTTTGAAAATCCATGAATGATTTTGAAAGTTTTTCCGCCTATTCATTGACAGGAGCAGTCAGGAAAAGTATAATGGGTTCAGTCACACTGACGTCCTCAATGCGTTGACAGGAGGATGCGCATGATTCTCGCCATCGATTTCGGTACGACCAGCTGGAAGGCGGCCCTGATCTCCCACGAAGGAGATCTTGTCAAAACCGCGCTCATCCCGACGCCCGTCGTCACCAGGGATGGCTTCCCCTGCTATGCCGCCCGGGAGCTGGGCCGCCACCTGGGCGCGCTGACGGCGAAGCTCTCGCCGCTGCCCGCGGTCCGCCTGATCGCCCTGACCGGGATGGCAGAGGCGGGGCTGGCGGTGGACAAGCGCGACGGAACGCCGCTGTGCGAGCTCCGGCCCTGGTTTGATCGTCAGGCGCTGCCGATATATCAGGAGACCCGCAGCGACCCCCGCTTTTCCGGCAGACCCGAGGCCACCGGACTGCCGGACAGCCATAAATACGGCATCTACAAGCTGCTGACCGTGCTGAGGCGCGGCCGCCTGCCGCGGGACGCGGTCGTCTGGATGAGCCTGCAGGCCTATGCGGCCTTCCTGCTCACCGGCGAGTGCGCCGAGGAGCCCACCGTCGCCGCGCGGACCGGCTGTCTGGACCTCTGTTCGGGAGACTGGGATGCGCCCTTTCTGCACTCGCTCGGCCTGAGTGCGGACAGCTTTCCGCGCCTGATCCCCCAGGGTGCGGCGGTGGGCAAAACGCGGACGGACGGCCCCTGCGGGCTGCCCGCCGGCATCCCGGTCTGTCTGGCCGGGCACGACCATCTCTGCGCCGCCTGGGGCGTCGGCGCGCCGCAGCGCGGTCAGGCCTTTATCTCCACCGGCACGGCGCAGGTCCTGCTCAGCGCCGTGTCCGCGCCCGCGCCGTCCACAGGCCTTTCATACGGGCCGTCGCCGGATCAAGGGCTGTACGCCTGCATCGGTTCCATCCAGTCCGCGGGCGGCTCCGTCACCTTCTGGAAGGACCGGCTGTTCAGGGGCGAAGGCTATGACGCCCTCATCCGCGAGGCCGGCCAGGCGCCGTATCCGACCCGCCTGCTCTACTTTCCCTACCTTTCGGGGAGCGGCGCGCCGCACCTGGACCCCGAGGCCAGCGGCATGCTGCTCGGCCTGAGGGAGGATACCTCGCGCGGGGAAATGCTCGCCGCGGTGTATGAAGGCATCGCCCTGGAAACGCGCTGTCTCGCCGAAGCCATGGGCCTCGCCCCAGGCAGCGGGATCGCATGCACGGGCGGCCTGACCCTGCACCCACGATACATGCAGACGCTGGCGGACGTGCTGGGCAGCGCCGTCTGCGTGCCCGCCATCCGGGAAGCCACCCTGTACGGGGCGGCGAGGCTCTCCGCCCGCGCCGCCGGCATCGCCGCCGGCATCGCCGATTTGCCCGTCCCGGCGATCCGCGAACGCTATGCGCCGGACATGCGGACGCATGACGTCTGGACCCGCATCTATCAGCAACGTTACCTTCCCCTGATGGGCTTGACCGGATCGGAGGACCTTTCACATGGAATATGAACAGGCCGTCCTGGCGCTGAGCGGCGCCGGACGCTGGATTGCTGAGCATCACATGACCTGGGGCAGCGCCGGCAACATTTCCGTCCGCCTGGATGAGCGGCGCGTGGTGATCACCGGAAGCGGCACCAGGTTCGACAGCCTGACCGCGGACAGCTTCTCCCTGTATGACCTGGAAACAGACACCTGGACCGGGCGGAAGCCGAGCAAGGAGCTGCCCGTGCACCTGGCCATCTACCGCCGTTCTCCCTGGGCGGGCGCCGTCCTGCACGCCTCCCCCTTCCACACCACGCTGGCGGCTTCCTCCTCCTTAGAGGTACGAAACGACCTGTTCGTGGAGAACATGTACTACCTGCAGCGCGTCGCCCGGATCCCCTACGCGCATCCGGGCAGCGCGGAGCTCACCGCCGCCGTGGAAAACACGGCCGCGGCAGCCAACGTTATCCTGATGGAAAACCACGGCGTGATCCTGTACGACACCTCGCTGGCCGAATGCACCGCCTGCCTGGAGGTGCTGGAGAATACCTGCCGCATGTGCCTGGAGGCGGCGCGGGCGGGCATAACGCTTCAGCCTGTGTCCCCGGACACGGTGCGCGACTTTCTGCTGAACAGCGGCTACAAGCCGCCGCGCCCGTGGCGGGACTGAAGGAGCGCGGCCCATGGCACGCAAAACGCTGCATATGATCGGCAACTCGCACATCGACCCGGTCTGGTTCTGGCGCTGGCAGGAGGGCATGCAGGCGGTGCGTTCCACCTTCGCGTCCGCCCTGGACCGCATGAAGGAGTTTCCCGATTTCCGCTACACCGCCACCTCCGCCGCGTTTTTCGCCTATCTGGAGGCGGTGGATCCCGCGCTGCTGGACGCCATCCGCCAGCGTGTAGAGGAAGGGCGCTTTGAGCTGGCCGGCGGCTGGTGGATCGAGCCGGACTGCAACCTGCCCACCGGAGAGGCATTCGTCCGCCAGGCCCTGTACGGACAGCGGACGTTTCTCCGCCTGTTCGGCCGGACGGCGCGCATCGGCGCCAATGTGGATTCCTTCGGCCATCACCCGCAAATGCCCCAGTTCCTGCGCCAGAGCCGGATGGAGGGGTATATGTTCCTGCGCCCGAACGTGACTGCGGCCAAACGCGAGTACACGCCGGAGCGCACGCCCGTCTTCAACTGGACCGCGCCGGACGGGAGCGCCGTCCCGGCCGTCAGCCTGCCGGGCGAATACACCACCTGGTTTTATGAGCAAACGAAGGAAAACATTGACCGCACGCTCCGGGCGATGGGCGATCTGCCCACACTGCCCTGCTGCTACGGCGTGGGCAATCACGGCGGCGGCCCTACCATCGCCAACATCCGGGCGATCCGGGAGCTGCAGGCGGCGTACCCGGAGACCGAGCTGCGCTTTTCCACCGTGGGCGCCTGCTTTGACGCGCTCGCGCCCGCCATGGCGGGACTGCCGGCGGTCAGCACCTATTTTGACCATGTCAACGCGGGCTGCTACAGCGTGGATCACCGGCTGAAGCAGAAGATCCGCCAGGCGGAGGCCGCCCTCCTTTGCGCGGAAAAGCTGGACATTCTGGCCGGAGCGCTCGGCGCGCCCGCACGGGGCACGCCGTTTGACCGCCTCTGGCAGCGGCTGCTGTTCAATCAGTTCCATGACACCATGGGCGGCACCATCATCGAGGAAGCGCACGACGACGCGCTGAACGACGTGGGCGGTGTGACGCACGAGGCGGAGATCAGCGCCAACCTGTCGATGCAGGCAATCATCGGACATCTCCGCGTCCCGGGGCGCGGCGTGCCCATATTCCTGTTCAACCTGACCGGAAAGCCCGTCCGGGAAGTGGCCGACGTGGAAATCGACTGGTTCTGCAAGGATCCCCTTCGCCTGACGGACACGGAGGGCCGCGAGGTGCCCTACGCGCGCGTCAAGCAGAGCTGCACGATGGTATGGCTGCGGCTGGGCGGGCGCAGGCGGCTCCTGTTCGAGGCGGCGGTCCCCGCGTTCGGCACCGCCGTGTATTACGCGGCCCCGGAGACGCCCTCGCTGGAAATGCCCGTCCGCCACGAAGGCGATCCGTATACGCTCGACAACGGCCTCGTCTCCCTCCGCCTGAACGCGCAGGGCGAGCCCGACCGCCTGACCGACCTGTCCACGGGATTTGAAGCGCTGAACGCGCCGTGCCGTTTCACCGTATGGCACGACGACCGCGACCCCTGGGGCGGCGGCGGACAGCGGTTTGAGCCCGTGGACGCCGGGCTGGTCACCGACAGCGTGGAGGGCATCGAAAGCAGCGGTCTTCGCCGTGTGCTGCGCGTCCGCCAGCACGCGGAGGGCCTGCGGCTGGAAACACATTACATGCTTTACCGCGGGGAGCGCAGCGTCCGGATGGATTGCCGCCTGGTCTGGGACAGGCCCTGGCACCAGCTCAGGTACGTGATCCCCGCCGGCAGCGCGACCCATGTCAGCGAATCCCCCTACGGCGTCATGCGCCACGAGGGCGACGACGACGAGCTGTTCATGCACCGTTTCCTGGACGCTCAGCGCGAGAACGGCAGCGGCCTCTGCGTGACCGCCGACAGCATCTGCGGCTTTCAGCCACGGGACGGCGCGACGGAGCTGCTGATGCTGCGCAGCCCGATCTTCGCGCAGGGCGCGGACCGCAGCCTGTGGATGCACGACTATGACAGTTATCATTATATGGACATCGGCGACCACCGCTTTTCGATGACGCTGACGCCCCACGGACAGGCGCTGGCCACGCAAGCGCTGTACGGGCTGGCCGACCGGTATGAACAGGGCTGTCCGTACCTGGTGGGCGGTCTCGGGGACAAAAGGGGATCGAACGTCCTGCCCGGATTCAGCCTCAGTCATCCGGCGGTGCGTCTTGGCGCGGCCAAGCGCGCCGAAGACGGCGGCGATATCATCCTGCGCCTTCACGAGACGGACGGGCAACCCGTCCAGACCAGCCTGACGTTCTGCGGCAACACTTATCCGCTCTCCTTCCGCCCGTATGAGGTCAAAACGCTCCGGATCGCGCCGGACGGCGGGCTGACCGAAACGGACTTTCTGGAAACAATCCCTACTGACACACGGAGGCAGCCATGAGCAATCTGTATCTCGGCCTGGACATCGGCGGCACGAAATGCGCGGTGCTTCTCGGGCAGGCGGACCTGGGCATCCGGATCATGGACAAGATCCGCTTCGAAACCCGCACTGACCTGGGGTTCCGGTACGCCTGGGACCACCTTTGCCAGAGCATGGAGGACATCCTCAGCCGTCACCAGCTGAGCTTTCACGACATCGAGGCCGTCGGCGTCAGCTGCGGCGGGCCGCTGGACTCCAGGCGCGGCCTGGTGCTCTCCCCGCCCAATCTGCCGGGCTGGGATGAGATCCCGCTGGCCCGGATGATCACCGACAAATATGGCGTTCCCGCCTACATCCAGAACGACGCCAACGCCTGCGCCCTGGTCGAATGGAAGCTGGGCGCAGGCCGGGGCACGCATAACATGGTGTTCCTGACCATGGGCACCGGCATGGGCGCCGGCATCATCGCGGAGGACCGGCTGCTGTGCGGGCACACGGACATGGGCGGCGAGGCCGGGCATATCCGCCTGACGGAGGACGGGCCGGTCGGCTTCGGCAAGGCCGGGTCCTTCGAGGGCTACACCAGCGGCGGCGGGATCGCGCGGCAGGCCGCCGCGCTGACGGAGGCGCTGGTCAGCGCCGGCACACCCCCCGCCTGGGTGCGAGACGGCCACACCGCCGATGAGATGGACACCCGGCTGATGGCGGAATACGCCCGGGCCGGAGACGCGGACGCGCAAAACTTCTTCCGCTTCATCGGGAAGATGCTGGGCCGCGGCATCGCGCAGTTGACGGACGTGCTGAACCCCGAATGCTTTGTGATCGGCAGCATTTTCGTTCGCTGCGAGGACCTGCTCCGCCAGCCGATGGAGGAGGAGCTCAAAAAAGAGGCGCTCAGCCACAGCACCCGCCTGCTGCGGGTACTGCCCGCCGCCACCGGCGAAGCGCTGGGCGACCTGGCCAGCATCATGGTCGCCCTGTACGCCCGCGGGATCGACCCGATGGCAGAGACCACAGAGCATTCCGAGCGCGTCCTCGCCCATTACGAGCGCCTGTTCGCGCGTTACCCGGCCCTGTGCGTCTGCCGCGAGGCGGTCATGCAGGCGTACCTGATGCTCAGGGACGCTTACCTGCGCGGCGGAAAGCTGCTGGTCGCCGGGAACGGCGGCAGCTGTTCCGACAGTGAGCACATCGTCGGCGAGCTGATGAAGGGCTTCTATCTGAAGCGCCCCTATGCCGGCGACATGCTTGAGCGGCTGCAGGCCGGGATGGACAGCCTGCTGCCCGGCGCGTCGAATCTCATGCAGCAAAGCCTGCCCGCCATCGCGCTGACCGGCCATGCTCCCCTGTCCACTGCCGTACAGAATGACATGGACCCGCAGCTCGCCATCGCGCAGCAGGCGCTGGGCTATGGCCGTCCCGGCGACGTGATGATCGGCATCAGCACCAGCGGCAACGCCAAAAATATCGCGCTGGCGATCCTGGCGGCCAAGGCCGCTGGCGTGCGCACCATTGCCCTCACCGGCGGCACGGGCGGACGCCTGGCGTCATTGTGCGACTGCGCGGTGATCGCGCCGGCCAGTACCCCCGCCGACGTCCAGGAATACCATCTGCCGATCTATCACACCCTGTGCGCCATGCTGGAAGCGAAATTCTTCGACGAATGAAGGCGCATGCGAGCGATCAGAATGCCAAAACTGACAGCGGCGGATCTCTCCGCCGCTGTCTTCTCACGAGGGGGGCTGACAACACAAAGATATGTGTCCCACTTCTCCGGACAGCAGGCGGAACATACGAACCTTTTCCGCCGCTCCCGACGTTGGCTGTCACATCATTTCATTGCAGCGGTTCATACCAGTATCCGCACATACTGCAGTATTCTCTGACCGGCATATCCTGAATCCGCAATGTCTCAGGCGCAATGATCGTCACATTCCGGGTCATGCCGAATGCGTACGGACTCACGGCAGCGCCGCTGTTGGGAATCGTGATCTGCAGGGCATCTTCTGTCAACCCCGCAAAGGCATGAGCTTCAACCGATACCGGATGATCCGGCAGAATCACTTCCCGGAATGACGTTCCTGAAAACGCCTCCGCTTCAATGGCTCGCGTTCCGGAAGGGATATGGCACACCTTTTCTCCTCCGGGGAGAATAGTGAAATCCCAGGTGCGCGTACCCGTCGTATGGGTTCCCTTTGCTGTGATGACGACGCTGGCTGTGCCTGCGCTCAGATTGTTTTCATACCTCAGCTCATAATCGACGCCTTCCGTCAGCGCCGGGAAATCGAAACGGATCTTTGGATTCTTTGCATGACCGCTGTACACAAACGTATCGACAGAAGGAGTGACCATGGGCGCATCGTTGATATCCAGAGGCTCAATGATGAACGGATGCGTTGCTGTTCCGGTGAAATATTCTCCTTTGGCCGTGATCACCGCCCTGGCCGTCCCGACCTCCACATTATTCTCATAGCTGAGTGTGTAATCCTGATCTTCAACAAGCCTGTACAGCGATCCTGTTTCATCCGCGATATAAACATCGATGGCATGCCTGATTTCTTTGCCCGTCCAATCATAATGATCATTCTGGTACGATACGATGGTATGGGACATCTGCCGGGGCTGAATCGTATAATCAAATGAACACTGACCACTGTAATAGCCGATTCCCCGTATCGTGACCGTTGCTGTACCAGGCAACACATTGTTTGTATAATCGGCGGTATAATCGACGCCTTCAGTCAATCGGGTATGATGATAATTCCTGCCGCTGGACGAAATATACATATCATCCGGAAACGAGATTCCGAACCATTTTTTGATTTCATGGCCTGTATATTCAAGCGGGTAAGGGTTCGGCGGGAGCATTTCGGATTCAATGGTATCCAGAGACCATGCGGTGACTTGTTGGGTTTTGACCATTGTACCGGTGTAATCGCCACACCCCTGATAGGTGATGGTTTCTTCCAGGTTGGCCAGGTCACCTCTTTGAATGCGGACAGAAAAACAATTCTGATCTAACCTGACACCATTCTCATCATCCCAGATCACCTCGTAAATCACGCCATCACGGTACATCGAGACCATAGACTTCACGACGACATCGTTGATATCCTTGGGCTCAACAGTAAATTCAAAGGTCGCGGTTCCAATCACGGCCCCCTGCCCGGTCAGCACAGCCTGAGCGGTGCCGGCGTGGATATTGTTCTCGTAAGATATGGTATAGTCAACATCCTCAGTCAGGGGGGTCCCGAGTATACTGACTTCAAGCAATGGCCTGATTTCTTCACCCGTGAATACGTAAGGCCCCTCGGCCAGGACCAGTTCAGCGTTTTGCAGATCCGCAGTCACAATTTCAAAAGTCGAAACGATTTCGCCGGTGTAATTGCCCATGCCGGTCAGGGTCATGGACGCCTGGCCCGCATGGGTATTGTCTGTAAGTGTAACTGAATAATCGACGCCTTCCGTCAGAGGGCTGCCGTTGAAACTCAATTCAAATTCCGGCACAACCGGAGATCCCATAAACAGGAATGGCGGGCCCTGGTGATATACAAACTCGGTATCAGCCAGGTCTGTCAGGACCCTGGTCGCAGATGCCGTCACAACGCCTGACGCTCTGTCATAGGACAAAGCAATGGCAAAATCGAATCCTTCAATGGTCAGGAGCCTGTCAGACAGGCGGTCATTCGCGATTTGCACACTTAACATCTGGTTGATGCAATGGCGGCCATTGTTGGGGTCGTATTCTGCAGTAAAAGTTGCGGGAGTAAATGAATATTCCTGCTGACCGGCATGAATACTGGCTTCAGCCGTCTCTATCAGCTCATTGATCTTTGAATCCAATCCGCCATGTCTGTATGTATAATTCAGTGAATAATCCGTCGCCACATGGGATTTTTCTGTGCATTCGTGCTGGCGTACGTTTTCCATGACTTCATTGGTCAGACCGAAATACAGGTTCCTTTCCCGTCCGCTCCGCGGGCTGGCTTCCAGTGCGTTGCCGCCGGAAACCGGATCATCCCAGGTACAATCCACATGGGTCCAGCTGCCATTCAGGAACACCATGTTCCATATATGATCATCTCCCCATTCAAACGCATTGGGGATCTGAACCGCATCAAGGAGCAGGGCATATGCTTCGGTATAGCTTTGACACACTCCTCTGCCGTAGAGCAATACGCCCTCCGGCTCATATGTGTACGGCAAACTGCGGCTGTTATCATACTGCGCATGCTGGATCAGATAATCGTGCAGCACTTTTGCTTTCTGATAGGGTGTCATGGCCGGGGTAATGATCTCCGCGATGATTGCCTGAACACGTTCCTCAAGCGTTTCACCTGTCGTGATTTCCGGCGTATCATTTTCTCCGCGGATTCTGTAGGAAGTGACTGTCGATTCGGATGCGGCCAGAATCAGCTGCAGCGCTGTTGAGTTTTCCCCCACGACCATCGTGGTTTGAGAATGGACGACCGGAAACGTCATCTCGTTGACGCTGTCCGGAATATCCATTTCTTTCAGATTGGTTGCGCCACTTGCATAGAAGGAACAGTAGTTCAGCGCTTCCAGCGTATCCGGAAGCCTGACCTGTTCAAGCGCCGAATCGCCCCAGAAGCACCATTTTCCAATACTGGACACACCTGTGCCAAGCTGAACCGTTTTTAATGATGTACAATCCTGAAAAGCATAATTGTCGATGACAAGATGATTCCCGCCAGGGATGGAGACTGTCTGAAGAGCGGTGCATCCATAAAATGCAGATTGTTCAATCCTTTCCAGCGTTGAAGGAAACGAGACGGAAGTCAGACAGGGGACTTTGTAGAATGTAGACGCTTTAATGACCTTCACGCCCTCCGGAATCGAAATACTTTTTACGTACGGTCCGATGCTGATGCTCCTGACCGGA
>CAMNEH010000096.1 GCA_946536315.1 uncultured Clostridia bacterium | reverse complement strand
ACCTACAAGCTGTACGATTACCAGCGCATCGACCCCCAGACCGGCCTGCCCCGGCCCATCCACCTGAAAATGGGCAGCCGCGTCATTCACGGCGAGCGCACGAAGGAGTGGGTCCGCGACAATCTGGTCAACCATGGCTATGTGGTGCGCGAGGGCGATCGCTGGAAGGAGATCGTCGTCGGCGAGCACGACCTGCTGTACTTCTCGCTGCGCAACCTGATTTTCTGGGACAGGATCGAGGACGACACGGACGGCCTGTTCCATGTTCTGGCGCTGGTCGACGGCGAAAAGGTCCGCGTCTATTCCAACGAGCACCCGGACCGGGCCTACGTCATGAACAGCATGGACATCGTGGTCATCCCGGCGGGCCTGGGCAGGTATACCATCGAGAACCTCGGCGTCGGCAGTGTGACCGTCCACAAGACGCTGCTCAAAAAAGTGTAAAGGAAACGTGATGATGATGAAAAAAACTCTCCTGCTGATCGCCTTTCTGGGGCTTTGCCTGTGGACAGCCGCCGCCCGTGCCGAGGTCACGGTGCGCTTTGATACGCAGGGCGGCAGCGGAAGCTACATCAACCTGAAGTTGACGGCCGACGAGAACCGTACGGTGCGCTTCAAAATTCCCTCGAAGCGGCCCGTCCGGCCGGGGTATCAGTTTATCGGATGGTACTGCCGGGGCCTGGAGATGGAGTATGGGCTGTGCCAGCCCGGACAAACGATCGCGTTCAGCATGACGGAGGGCGAGCTGACCTATACCGCCCAGTGGGAAAACAACCGGCATCCCGACAGTTGTCCGTACCTGATGGCGTGGACCTGCGACTATCCCGCGACGGCGGACATCATCCAGGTGGATTTCAAATGCATCGAGGAAGCGACGTCCACCTATTACTGTGTGCACTGCTGGTATGACATGACGGGCTACACCGGCTTCCAGATCCTGGACAACGGCACGCACGCCGTGATCCTGTCCGTGTGGGATCAGGAAGGCATGGAGCCCAAGATCGAGTATGCGCCTTATGCCCGCGATAAGGGGGATTTCGGCGGGGAAGGGACCGGCAAGCATATCATCTCCAACTACCCCTGGCAGAGTCAAAAATGGTATACTATGCGGGTGCAGGCCAAAACAGTGGGCAGCAAGACCGTCTATGAGCAGTGGATCCGTCCGGAAGACGGCGCGTGGCAGAAAATCAGCGCCATCAGCCTGCCCCGGCCCCGCTGCGGGATGAATTCCGACGTAGCCTTCCTGGAGGACTTCTATCCCTTCAGCAACCGGCGCAGCGCGATGCAGCTGCGCAACGCTTCCGCGCGCATGGCCGCCACCAGGCGGTGGGTGAAGAATCAGCGCTACACCATCAGCAACTGCAACGACAACAGCATGACACAGGATAACGTCAATTATGACTGCAAGGCCGAAGCGGCGAGCGCCGACGCGCTGTACATGCAGATCGGCGGCGGCGGATACGAGGCCGTGATCACCGTGCCCAAGGACATCCGGCTGCGGCAGTGTGAGATCACGGATCCGGAAATGCTCGAATGACCGGCAGACAGTCTGTCTGACATCACAGGGAGGAACCTTTGCCTTGACATCCATACAGCTTCCCACCCCCGCCGCTGTCGCGCTGCCCGAAGGCGCGGCGGCGCCCGTGCGCTACGCCGCGCGGGAATTGTGCCGGTATTTCCAGGCCATGTTCGGGTCCGCGCCGCGCTGCGTGACCGGCGCGCCGCCCGCGGACGGATATTTCATCCTGCTGGACCCGACCGCGCCCGATTTGCCGGGCGGCGCGTTTGCCTGGTGCGTGGCCGAGGACGGCATCCGCCTTTCGGCAGGCACGCCGCAGGGCATCGTCTATGGCGCGTACGGCCTGCTGGAGGCCATGGGCTGCCGTTTCCTCGCAGAGGACTGCGAGGTCCTCCCCTCACCGCCGATCGCGCTGCCCCTGGGCGCGCATCGGGAATCCCCCGCCTTCGCCGTCAGGGAGCTGTTCTGGCGCGAGGCGATGGACGGCGCGTTCGCGGTCCGGCTGCGCCTGAATTCCGCGCGCTCCACCATCACGCCCGAGCAGGGCGGGAAGGCCATGTTCTACAATTTCAGCCACACGTTCGACCGGCTGGTGCCGGCAAACAAGTATTTCGACACCCATCCGGAGTATTATTCCATGGTGGACGGCGTCCGCCGGAAGGAGCGCACCCAGCTGTGCCTGACCAACCCCGACGTCCTGCGCCTCTGCGTGGAGGGCGTCAAGCGATGGGCGCGCGACAACCCGGACTACAACATCTTTTCCGTCGCGATGAACGACTGGTACCAGCCCTGCTGCTGCCCTGAATGCGCCCGGGTCGACCGGGAGGAGGAGAGCCAGGCCGGCACCATGATCCGCTTCGTCAACGCGGTGGCGGAGGAGGTGGAAAAGGAGTTTCCCCGCGCCGTCATCCATACCTTCGCCTATCTGTACTGCCGCAAGCCGCCCCGGTACGCGCGCCCGCGCCACAACGTCATCGTGCGGCTGTGCTCCATCGAATGCTGCTTTGCCCACCCGCTGGCGCGCTGCGGCTGCCAGACCGGCGGCATCAACGTACAAACCGGGTCCGCCCGGCTGTTCCGCGGTGACCGGCGCGCGGTTTCGACGTTTGTACGGGACCTGCAGGGCTGGGCCGCCATCTGTGACAACCTGTACATCTGGGACTACACCACCAACTACGCCAATTACCTGCTGCCCTTTCCCAACCTGGGCGTACTCGCGGACAACCTGCGGCTGTACCGGCAGAATCACGTCCGGGGCATCCTGGAGCAGGGAAATTTTTCCCTCGGCCGCGCCTCGGCGCTGGGGCCGCTCAAAATCTACCTGCTGGCCAGGCTCATGTGGGACCCGGACGACGATCCCGCGCGCCTGACCCGCGAATTCCTCGAAGGATATTTCGGGCCCGCCGCCGCGTCGATGGCCCGCTACGTCGCGCTGTGGCAAGCATCCTGCGGTGAAGACGACCACGCCGGCATTTACGACGCGCCGGACGCGTCCTACCTGACCGACGAGCGGCTGCAGAAGGCGGAGGCCTGTCTCGACGAAGCGCTCTCGCTGTGCGCCGCCCCCTATCGCGAGCGCGTCGAACGCGAGGCGCTGTCCGTGCGCTACGCGCAGCTGACGCGGCTGCCCCTGGACGCGCCGGACCGTGAGGCGCTGATCGACCGCTTTGCGGAAGATGTCCGCCGCCTCGGCGTTACGGAGCTGTTCGAGCGCAAAAACCTGGAGGATTCCTTCCGGGCAATGAAGCTGAGCCGCTACGCCCAGGACCGCTCGGACGTGAGCGCGCTGTCCTACCCCATCTGACCATCAAGGAGCGACGTTTCTATGAAGCTGAATGTCAAACGCACCATGCTCGTCGGCCTGGCCTTTCTGTCCATCTGCACCTTCTGGCAGATGTACGACTTTATTGTGCCGCTGATCCTGAAAAACACCTACAGGCTGGACGACACCTGGTCCGGCGTGGTCATGGCCATGGACAACGTGCTGGCGCTGTTCCTGCTGCCGTGGTTCGGCGCGCTTTCGGACCGCTGCACATCGCCCATGGGCCGCCGCATGCCCTTCATTCTCCTGGGCACGCTGCTGGCGGTGCTGCTGACCATATCGATGCCGGCGGTGATCAGCGCGGGCTCCCTGCCGCTGTTCCTGACCGTGCTGGGGCTGCTGCTCATTTCCATGGGCATCTACCGCTCCCCCGCCGTCGCGCTGATGCCGGACGTCACGCCCAAGCCGCTGCGCTCCAAGGGCAACGCCATCATCAACCTGATGGGCACAGTGGGCGGCATGCTGACGCTGGTGCTGAACAACTTCGCGATCCGGCACTATGTCGCCGACAACGGCAAGACCGTTTCGGACTACACCTATCTGTTTTACGCCGTGGCCATGATCATGGCCGTCAGCGTGTTCGTGCTCTGGCGCACCATCCGCGAGCGTCCGCTGTTGGAGGAGATGGAGCGCATCAATTACGGCGAGAGCGCCACGGAATCCACCGTGACGCGCGACACCGCGACCGGACAGGTCAACCCCGCGGCGCTGCGCAGCCTGCGACTGATCCTCTTCTCCGTCGCATTCTGGTTTATGGGATACAACGCCGTCACCACCGCCTTCAGCAAATACGCAATGGTCACCTGGCAGGCGGAGGAGGGGCTCGCCTCCAACTGCGTCCTGGTGGGGACTGTCGCCGCCACGCTGAGCTACTGGCCTGTCGGGATGATTTCGTCCCGCCTGGGACGGAAAAAAGTCATCATCGGCGGCGCCGCGCTGCTGAGTGTGTGCTTTTTCCTGGCCGCCGCGCTGCGCTCCCTGGGCGCGCCGATGTTCGTGCTGTTTGCGCTGGTCGGCGTCGCCTGGGCGTCGATCAACGTGAATTCCTTCCCCATGGTGGTGGAGCTCGCGAGCGGCGCGGATACCGGCAAATATACCGGCTATTATTATACCTTCTCCATGGCGGCGCAGGTCCTGACCCCGGTCTTGTCCGGCTGGCTGCTGCAGCACGTCGGCTATCACACGCTGTTCCCCTACGCCGGGATCATGGTGGCCCTGTCCATCGTGACCATGTCCCAGGTCCGGCATGGCGATGTACGGCCGGAAGCCCGGCGCGGGCTGGAAGCCTTTGACGTGGACGAGGACGCGTGATGGCGGCGCTGCTGATCGCCGCCGGCCTGGCGGCGCTGTACCTGTTCCTGATCGCGCCGCGGTTCCGCCGGCGGCCCATGGGCGCGCTCGGAAAGGTCTGGTATGCCCACCGCGGACTGTGGAACGACGAGCTGCCCGAAAACAGCCTGCCCGCCTTCCGCGCGGCCGTCGGGGGCGGCTTTGGCATCGAAACCGACGTCCACCTGACGAAGGACGAACAACTGGTGATTTTTCACGATGACTGGCTGGACCGCATGTGCGGCGTTCATCGCCGGATTACGGACTGTACCCTTGAGGAGCTCCGCGCCTGCCGCCTGAAGGGCACCGGCTTCGGCATCCCCACACTGGACGAGTTTCTGGATACAGTGGCCGCCCGGACGCCCCTGCTGATCGAAATCAAGACCGGTCCGCGCGTCCCGCGGCTGTGCGAACTGCTGAACGAGCGCCTGACGCGCTATGCCGGCGCGTACATGATCGAAAGCTTTGACCCGCGCGCGGTGCGCTGGTACCGCCGGCACCGGCCGGACATCCTGCGCGGCCAGCTCACCTTCGGCCTGACCGCGTCGTCCGCGGTCACCCGGAACTCGGTCACGCGGCTGCTCGCGACCCAGGCGGTCAACGCGCTGGGCCGGCCCGACTTTATTGCGGTCGAGGCGGCTTCCGACCGCAGCCTGCCGCTGCGGCTGGTCAGGATGTTCCGCGCGCACTGGGTCGCCTGGACGGTGCGCTCGCAGTCGCAGATGGACCAGCTCAGGCCGCGCTATGACACGCAAATCTTTGAGGGGTTTGTCCCCAGGGAGGACCATCCATGATCCGGAAAATATTCAAATGGATCGCGCTGACTGTCGGCGCGCTGGTCCTGATCGTCGCCATCCTGCTGCTGGTGCTGACCGTGGCTGAATACCGTCCGATGGACACGGAGACCCTGCCGGTGAACGCGCACGCGTCCGCCGTTCCGCGCGCCGGAGATTCGCTCAGCGTGGTGTCATGGAACATCGGCTATGCCGCCCTGGGCGACAACGCCGACTTTTTCATGGACGGCGGGACCATGGTCCAGACGGCGGATCAGGCCCGCGTGCAGCAGAACCTGCAGGGCATCGCCGATTTCCTGACCTCGGAGCAGCCGGATCTGGTCCTGCTGCAGGAGGTCGACATCCGCTCCGACCGCTCGCACCGCATCGACCAGCGCGCCGCGCTCGAGGCGGCCTTCCCACAGGCAGATTCACTGTTCGCGTATAACTACAACGCGCTCTATGTCCCCTATCCGCTGCCGCCCATCGGGCACGTGGAATCCGGGCTGGTCACGCTGTCGAACCGGAAGGTGCGGGACGCTGTCCGCATGCAGCTGCCCTGTCCGTTTTCCTGGCCGGTCCGTCTGGCGAATCTGAAGCGCAGTCTGCTGGTCAGCCGGATCCCGGTGGAAGGCACCGACAGGGAGCTGGTTGTGGTCAATCTGCACCTGGAGGCATACGATGACGGCGAAGGCAAGGCCGCTCAGACCGCCATGCTGGCCGATTTTCTGAACGCCGAGGTCAGCAAGGGCAATTATGTGATCGCTGGCGGCGACTTCAACCAGCTGTTTTCCACACTGGACGCGGACAAATGGCCGGTGTGCGAGGGACTGTGGACGCCCGGGCGCATCGAGGCGGACGCGTTTGACGCGCGTCTGCGCATGGTCGCCGACGACAGCGTGCCCACCTGCCGGTCGCTGGACCAGCCCTACGTCAATGCCGATCATGACCGGTTTCAGTACTATATGATCGACGGCTTCATCCTGTCCGACAACCTGACCGTCGAATCCGCCGAAACCGTGTCCCTCGGCTTCGTCCATTCCGATCACAATCCCGTGCGCCTCAGGCTGAGGCTGGGCGAATAACCCGTTTCCCCATTTTTCCGATGCCTGTTCAGTCACAGACTGATCAGGCACAAATTGACAAACCCTCCCCAAGCCCTTATAATCAGTGCTGCGCCATGAGCGGCGCAAAGGATGGAGGGGAGGAACAATCATGCTGACACAGGCACCCAAGGGCACACGGGACATGCTGCCGCAGCAGGCTTATCTGTGGCAGACGCTGGAAGCGAAAATGCGGGAGCTGGCCGCGCTGTGGGGCTACCGCGAGATCCGCACCCCCGTGTTTGAGCATACGGAGCTGTTTCTGCGCGGTGTCGGTGACACCACGGATATCGTGAATAAAGAGATGTATACCTTCAAGGACAAGGGCGACCGTTCGATCACCCTGAAGCCTGAGGGAACCGCCGGCGCGGTCCGCGCGTTCATCGAGGGGCGGCTCTACGCCGAGCCGCTGCCCGCCAAGGTCTATTACCTGGCCGCGCCGATCTTCCGCTATGAAAACCCGCAGGCCGGCCGGCTGCGCGAACACCACCAGTTCGGCATGGAGTGCTTCGGCGGCAAGTCGCCCGCGGTGGAGGCGGAGCTCATCCACCTGCTGATGACGCTGCTGGGCGAGATCGGGCTGGACAACCTGGTCGTGCACATCAATTCCATCGGCTGCAGGGAATGCCGCCCGCGCTATCACGAGGCGCTGCGAGCTTACCTGGGCGGACGCATCGACGAAATGTGCGAGGACTGCCGCTCACGGTTTGAGCGCAATCCGCTGCGCATTCTGGACTGCAAAAAGGACAAATGCAAAGCCATCGTGAAGGACGCGCCGTCCATTCTGGACTGCCTGTGCGACGACTGCAGGCAGCATTTTGAGCGCCTGCAGGCGCTGCTCGGCGCGCAGGGCATCCCCTTCGCGGTCGACCCGACGATCGTGCGCGGGCTGGACTACTATACCCGGACCGTGTTCGAGGTCATCATGCAGACCGGGCGCGAGGGCCTTGCGCTGTGCGGCGGCGGACGGTATGACAACCTGATCGAGCAGCTGGGCGGACCGGACCTGCCAGCCGCCGGCTTCGGGCTCGGTCTGGAGCGCATCCTGCTGGAAATGAAAAACCGGGGCCTGGAGCCGCCCGCGCCGTCCGTCACGGACGTATACGTCGCCAATATCGGCGACGAGCGCCGTCCGGACGCCTTCCGGCTGACGCAGGCGCTGCGCGCCGCTCGTGTAAAGGCCGACTGCGACCTGTGCGACCGCAGCCTGAAGGCCCAGTTCAAATACGCTGACAAGCTTGGCGCGCGCCTGATCGTCATGGTCGGCGGCGATGAGTTTGAGCGCGGCAACGTCCGCGTGCGCGACCTGCAAACGCGCGAGGAGCGCGAGCTGCCGCTCACGGACGCCGCCGCGCAGATCGCCGCGATGCTCTGACCCCCATCAGGAGACGACAAACGTGACAGAAGAAATCATCGCCCTCAGGGACGTATGCTATCAATATGAGGACGCCGGGAAGAACGCGGTGGACCACGTCAGCCTGAGCGTCCGCCGCGGTGAGATGACCGCCGTGCTCGGGCGCAACGGGTCCGGCAAGTCCACGCTGGTGAAGCTGATCAACGGGCTGATCCTGCCCGACAGCGGCACCGTGCTGACCGACGGCATGGACACAAAGGATGACGCGCACATCTGGGATATCCGCCAGCGCGCCGGGATGGTCTTCCAGAACCCGGACAATCAGCTGGTGGCGACCGTCGTCCGCGAGGACGTCGCCTTCGGGCTGGAAAACACCGGCGTCCCCTCCGAAGAGATGCCGGCCCGTATCGACGCCGCGCTCAAGGCGGTCAATATGCTGGATTTCGCCGAGCGCGCGCCGCACCTGCTGAGCGGCGGACAGAAGCAGCGCGTCGCCATCGCGGGCATCCTGGCGATGCGGCCGGACATCATGCTGTTCGACGAGGCCACCGCCATGCTGGACCCGCGCGGACGCCGCGAGGTGTTCGATACGGTGCGCCGGCTGAACAGTGAAGGCATGACCGTCGTGTGGATCACCCATTTCATGGAAGAAGCGGCCGAATGCGAATCGGTGCACATCATGCACGACGGCGCGATCGTCCTGTCCGGTACACCGCGCGAGGTATTTGCCGACCGCGAGCGCCTGCGCCCCTGGCGGCTGGACGTGCCGCCCATGGCCGCGCTGGCGCAGCGCCTGCGCGCAGCCGGCGTCGCGCTGCCCGAGGGCATCCTGACGATCGGGGAAATGGCGGAGGAGGTGGAAGCGCTTGCAGCTCGTCTTTGAACATGTCACGCACACCTACCAGATCGGCAGCCCGTTTCAGGCCACCGCCATCCGTGACGTCAGCCTGACGATCCACGGCGGCGATTTCGCCGCGCTGATCGGGCACACCGGCTCCGGCAAATCCACCCTCGCCCAGCACATGAACGCCCTGCTTCGCCCCACGGAGGGACGCGTGCTGCTGGACGGAAAGGACATCAACGAAAAAGGCGTTTCCAGGCGTGAGGTCCGTCAGCGCGTCGGGCTGGTGTTCCAATACGCGGAGACGCAGTTATTTGAGGAGACCGTCGCCAAGGACGTGGCCTTTGGGCCGAAAAACCTGGGCCTCTCCCCCGAGGAGACGGACGCGCGGGTGCGCGAGGCGCTTGAGCGCGTCGGGCTGGTGTACGCGGACATCGCGGAACGCTCCCCGTTTGAGCTGTCCGGCGGGCAGATGCGCCGCGTGGCCATCGCCGGCGTGATTGCCATGCGCCCGGAGATCCTGGTCCTGGACGAGCCGGCCGCCGGGCTCGATCCCCTCGGACGGACGGAAATGATGCGCCTGGTGCACAGCTTTCACGAGGCCGGGACGACCGTCGTCATGGTTTCTCACAGCATGGACGACGTGGCGGAAAACGCTACGCGGATCATCGTGATGGATCAGGGACAGCTGACCATGGACGGCACGCCGGAGGAGGTATTTGCCGATGCCGCGCGCCTGGTGGCGCTGGACCTGGATGTGCCGCAGACCTGCAGGCTTTCCCTGGCGCTCCGGCAGCGCTGGCCGGACTTTCCGATGTGCGTGCGCGCGGACGAAGCCTACGACGCGCTGTACGCGCGGCTGAAGGGAGGGCAGGCGCATGCTTGAAAATATCACGCTCGGCCAGTATTACCCGCTGAAGAGCCCCGTCCACGCGCTGGACCCCCGCGTCAAGATCCTGCTGCTGATTGCTTATATCGTCGGCGTGTTTCTGGTGCCTGACCTGACCGGCTTCGTGCTGGTCCTGGCTTACCTGGTGATCGCCTGCCGCCTTTCCAGGCTCCCCTTCCGGCTGCTGGTCAAGGGCCTCAAGCCGCTCAGGTTCATCCTGATATTCACGTTCATCCTCAACCTCTTCTTTACCGGCGGGGAAACGCCGATCTTTGCGCTCGGTCCGCTCCAACTGACGCGGGAGGGCCTCATCAACGCGCTGCGCTACAGCCTGCGCCTGATCTTCCTGGTACTGGGGTCGAGCC
>CAMNEH010000095.1 GCA_946536315.1 uncultured Clostridia bacterium | reverse complement strand
ATAGTTGCCCATCATCAGGGAAAAACGCCAGTCGTCATCCTTGACGTACAGCGTGTTGCGCATGCCGGGCGGCATCTGATCGATAAAACAGAAGACACAGTGGTTCCTGCACTGCATCGGCCGCATATCGGTCAGCGCGTCCTCCATCTGCAGGCCGAGCGACGCGTCCCGCGGCTTCATGAGGGTCACCTCGCGCCGCGCGCCGTCTTCGCCGAGCACGGACAGGCGCACTCGGGACCTGGCGGTCAGGGCTTCGAAATCAACCTGATCGAGCAAGGGCTCGCCGTTGATCCGGTCAATGGCGTCGCCGGGCCGCAGTCCGTGCCGCGCTGCGAGCCCTCCGGGGTGTACGGCCTTGATCCTGAAAGCCATCGGGCTGCGCCTCCGTCAGTAATAAAACTCGTCGCGCGGCTTAACGCCGACATAATACCCGTCGCTGATGGCGCGGTAGGTGTCGGTTGAGATCCGGCGGGAGGAAGCGACCTGTCCGTCCACATAGCGGTCGAGATAGGTGGTGATCACATAGCCGTCGCGTCCGGTCTGGAACTGGTACATCTCATCCTCATATTCGACATACTGGCCATCGGTATCCTTGCGCAGGATGGGGTCGCCCGGCAGAAGCACGTCATCGACCTCACTGCGAAGCTGATAGCGCACGTTATCGCCCATCGAAGGGCCGTAGATGCGCACCGTGCACTGAAAACGCTTCTTGGTGTTGGGCTGGTTTTCGACATGCGCAGTGATATACAGCGGACCTGTGGTGGAATTGCGGAACGACAGGTCCAGGCGGTTGCTGGATACCGTCGCGTCCTGGCCCAGTTCCGTATAGCTGACCTTCATGGAATGCGGGCTGCGCTGAAGAATGTCCAGATTGGCGGTGACCGCGGCCAGGTACACCGTCGTGCTGACCTGGCACACGCCGCCGCCGATGCCGGGCACCTCCGCGCCGTAGACGTATTCGATAGCTTCCACGAATCCGTTTTCTTCTGTCCGCTTGCCGACGACGGAGTTAAAGCTGAAGGTATCGCCCTGATTCAGCACCTTGCCGTTGATTTTCTCCATGGCGATGCGGATGTTGCTGTTGCGTCCTTCCGGGCTCGTGGTCGCGATGAGCGTAGTGCCGGAGGACAGCAGCGTGACCTGCTTGCGGATGTCCGCAGTGGTGACACCGGCCGGAATGGGGGTGGGGGAAAGCTCGTAATTCCCGCTTTCGCCGGCCGCTGCACGGCGCATGATCTCATCCCGCGCCTGAGCGACGTCAAAGGAAGCGCCGTTGACCTCGGGGACGATGATGAACGGGTCCGTCGCATCCGGATCGAACGCGGAAAGGTAAGCGTCTGTCGGGCTTTTATTGAAATAGGCCGCGATCTGGGACAGAATGCTGTTCAGGTTCTCGTCGGACAATTCGGATTGTGTCGTGTACAGGCTGACGGGCTGATCCTGCAGCGCTTCGAGCGCTGCGAGGCGCTCGTCCACTGTGCCGGTATGGCCGTAGCTGTAAGCGCGATCCAGCAGCTCCCGCACCTGCGAGGCGTCCGTCGTCATGCCCATCAGGTCATAATTGAGCGTGGTAAAGGTATGTCCCCCGTAGGTCAGGGCCAGCGACCAGCCGTTCTGACGCTCGCTGACCCGGCGCGTGACGGCCGCCTCGGCCTCAGCACGGGTCAGCCCGGTCAGGCTGATGCCGTCCAGGCTGATGTTGGGCAGGTACGTCTGGGCGTACGGCGCAAGCACCTCCATACGAGCGGCTTCCGCGTTGCGCCGGTTCTGAGCCGTGATCATCAGCGTCGCGGCCACGCCCAGAACGACGAGCAGCATCACGACTGCGGGCCATTTTTTTCTGGGTCGCAGTCGTACGCGCTTATCCGGGCGCTTTGCGCCGGGAATATAGGACTGAGCGCCGTGTGGAGCGCTGTTTTTGGGGAAAGGATAGGGTTGAATAACGGGTTCTCCTTTACATTTCAGTCGGTTCGTCTGGCTGGGACGCTGCGGGGCTTGCCTCGCTGAGCGCGGGCTGCGCTTCTTCTGCCCCGGCAGAGGCATCGACGACGGCGAGAAATTCAGCGCGCGTAATGGTTTCGCGCTCGAACAGCAGCATGGCGACGCGCTCCAGCACATCGCGGTGCGCCTTCAGAATGGCGTAGGCCTGTTCGTAGCATGTGGACAGCAGCTGAGCGACGGCCTGGTCGATGCGGGCGGCGGTTTCCTCGCTGTAGGGCCGGGACTGCCCGAATTCCATACCGACGAAAACCTGCTCGTCGTTGCCGAGGTATACGGTGCCGATTTCGTCGCTCATGCCGAACTTGGTGACCATGCTGTGCGCGAGCTGGGTCGCGCGCTGCAGATCGCTGGTCGCGCCGTTGGTGTTGTCGTTGAGCATCAGCTTTTCCGCCGCGTGGCCGCCGAGCATCATGCAGATGTCCTGGGTCAGCTGCTTGCGGGTAGAGAAATCCGTCTCCTGGTTCGGCAGCACCAGCGTATAGCCGCCGGCGCCGTTGCCGCGAGGTACGATGGTCACCATCTGCACGTCGTCGCACAGCGGCAGGTAATGCGCGACGAGGGCGTGCCCGGTTTCATGGTAGGCGACCATGCGCTTTTCCTGCTCGAGCACCTTGTGGCTGCGCTTTTCGGGCCCCATCTGAATGCGCTCGACCGCCTGGGACAGCATATCCTGCGTGATCTTGCTCGAACGGGCGCGGGCGGCCAGGATGGCGGCCTCGTTCATGATGTTTTCCAGCTCTGCGCCGGTCGCAAAGGGCGTACGCTTCGCGATGTAGGAGAAATCGACGTCGTCCGCGAACGGCTTGCCCTTGGCATGGACGCGGATGATGTCTTCACGGCCGTGCAGGTCAGGATAATTGACGGTGATCTGGCGATCGAAACGGCCGGGCCTGAGCAGCGCCGGGTCCAGAATGTCACGGCGGTTCGTCGCAGCCATGACGATGACGCCTTCATTGGTGGAGAAGCCGTCCATTTCGACCAGCAGTTGGTTGAGCGTCTGCTCGCGTTCGTCGTGTCCGCCGCCGAGACCGGCGCCGCGGTGACGACCGACCGCGTCGATCTCATCGATGAAGACGATCGAAGGCGCGGAACGCTTCGCCTGGTCAAACAGGTCGCGGACGCGGCTGGCGCCGACGCCGACGAACATTTCGACAAAGTCCGAACCGCTGATGGTGAAGAAGGGGACCCCGGCCTCGCCGGCGACCGCGCGCGCCAGCAGCGTTTTGCCGGTGCCGGGAGGGCCGACCAGCAGTACGCCCTTGGGAATGCGGGCGCCGACGTCAGTATAGGATTTCGGGCTCTTGAGAAAATCGACGATTTCCTTCAGCTCGTCCTTCTCTTCTTCCGCGCCGGCGACGTCGGCGAAGGTGGTCTTGTTTTTTCGCGCATCGACCAGGCTGGCGTGAGACCGCGCAAAGGAATTGAGTCTTCCGCCGCCCATCTGTTGGCGGAACATGTACCACATGAAGAAAATGAAGACCCCGAGGATCAGGAATTCAGGCAGCAGCTGGATGTACCACGGCGTACTGACCGGGGCCAGATACTCCAGCTTGAATGGGAAATCGGACACGGAGATCTCATCCGCCGACTTATCCGGATGGGCGTTGGCGACCATCGTTTTGACGGTTTCGATAAAGTCCGAACCGATCGTGGTCTCAAAATCGTAGCGGGACGGATAATCCGAAAGTGAAACGCGGCTGGTCTCATACCGGCCGACAAGCGTTGTGCCGCGAATGGAGACGATGTCGATTCCCTGGCCGGTAGCGCTGCCCTGGGCGATATCCTTCTGGATCAGGTCCAGCAGTTGGTAGTACTCAAGCCTGGTGCCGCTGCTGGTGGGAGAAGTGAGCATCACGCCGATCATGATCAGACCGGCGAGCGCCGCCACATATACCAGCATCATGCGCGAAGATTTATTCAAACAGGGATTCCTCCTCCCGGGAACCGGGTGTTTTTGCGCGCTGCCGTCTTCACGGCCGCGGAAACATTATATCATATCCAGCCGGCGCGGCGCAATGCCGCGTTCGCAGGCTACTCGTAAATTGTGGGCCGCAGGACGCCGATGTCCGGCAGGTTCCGGTAGTGCTCATCGTAATCGAGCCCGTAGCCAACGACAAACGCGTCGGGAATATCGAAGCAGGAATACTGTACCGTCAGGTCGACGACACGGCGGGCCGGTTTGTCCAGCAGGGTGGCGATGTGGATGCTGCGGGGGTGACGCTGCTCCAGCACCTTCACCAGATAGCTGAGCGTGCGCCCGCTGTCGACGATATCCTCGACAATCAGTACGTCCTTGCCTTCGATGTTGCGGTCCAGGTCCTTGACGATGCGGACGACGCCGGAGGAGCTGGTGCCGCTGCCGTAGCTGGACACGGACATGAACTCAGTCGTGACGGGCAGATCGACTTCGCGGATGAGGTCTGTGAAAAAGACACACGCGCCTTTGAGAATGCAGACCATCACCAGATCGCGGCCATCGTAATCCGCGGTGATTTTCCGGCCAAGGTCGCGGACCGCGGCGGCGATTTCTTCACGGGTGACCAGAATCCTGGTCAGGTCCTGATAAATGCGGGCGGTAGGTTCCATCGTGCTGCTCCTTTTCAGGCTTCGCTCCGGTCAAGCCGGCTGAGGAGCCACGCGACGGCTGCGCCAGCCGCGAGGCAGAGAATGCTGATCGCCCAATTGGCGACGTTGGCGACAGAAAAGCACTCGCTGTTCTGAATGAGCAGCGCGATGGGGGAACCCAGGACCAGCCCGAGAATCGCGGCAAAGGTCATTGTCGGGGCTTTCTCAATGAGCGTACTGATCAGCTTGGCGATCAGGAACAGGCCGAGGACGATGCCGACCCCGAACGGCGCAAGGATCACCAGCGAGCTGAAATCGCCGCCGCGCAGGCTGTTGAGGCTGCCGATGACGGCTTCATAATAGCCCAGCAGCATGAGGACCATCGAGCCGGATACGCCGGGAATGACCATGGTCGCTGAGGCAATCGCGCCCAACAGCACCATCAGCAGGATGCTCCCGAAGGACGCGCTGGCCGTCTGCGCGCGCGGAATGGACAGCAGCGGCAGCACGACCACCAGGGCAAAAAAGGCTGCGAATACTGCCCAGCCGCCAAGCTTAAAGTCTTTCATCCGCACCCGGCGGAAGATGACGCCCAGACCGCCTACAATCAGGCCGATGAACGCGAAAATGGTCGGCATCTTGGTCAGCGGCGGCGTGACGGGAGAAAGCTCTACCTGATACGTGTCGTTCACGCGCTTGAATTTGAGCGACGAGCCGGTCAGCGTTTTCTGGTGTCCGTTCTGATCGGCAAACGTCCAGCTGTTCTCACCGGTTTTGGTGAGGGTGGCGGCATCTTCGCCGTGCGTGAGCCTGATCTCGGTCATGCCGCCGTTGACCACGTCCGTGGCCGTCAGACGTGTCTGCGTAAACGGCGCGCTGGAGGAACTCAGGTCGGCTTCCCAGGGAATGGATACGCCCAGCAGGCTGCCGATCAGCGCGGAAAACGCGAAGATGCCCACCACGATGCCGATGCCGATGGGCAGTATGTCGATCACGGACCGCCTGAAGCGCTTGAAAAGGTGGGTAATATCGTTGATCAGACGGTCATAGATGCCCATGGACACTGCCATGGTGCCGCCAGACACGCCAGGGATGATGTTGGATAGCCCGATTACGATACCGCGCAGGATGTCCAGAAGCCACTGCATGGTCAATCACTCCTTCGAACTTCAGAATGGATAATCACAGGATGGATAATAATATGCAAAATGCGGCAGGAGGCTGCCGCGCTGTCGATCAGGAACCACCTCATTGAATCAGCGTTTCCCGGAGCATGGGGACAGGCGCGCCGGCCGCCGCCGCCGAACAGGCATCAGAAGATCAGAGCGAGTTGATGAGATTGTACAGGCTTTCCTTGAAATTGCGGGTCTCGCAGAGCGCCGTATCGATCGAAGTATGGAAGGTGCGGTTGTTGCGCGTGCCGATGACCTGATTGCCGATGCCGCTCTTCAGCAGGACCACCGCCATGTTGCCCGCTTCAAAAGCGAAGGTGCAGTCGCGGGCGGTTGGCTGGCAGCCGCGCTGAGTATAGCCGACTACAGTGGCGCGGACCTCAGCGTGTGTCATGTATTTGAGCGTGCTCGCCAGCAGACGCGCGTTCATGCGCTCGCCCTCGTACACCTCTTTGCCGAAGGGGCGCAGGAATTCGTACACGTCAAAGGGCTTCATGGAAGCGTACGCGCCCTCGGCCACGACGATGGACGCGCGGGTATTGCCGGCGGCGATCAGCTTGCTGAGGCGCTCGGCGACGTCCTCCACGGCCCAGGGCATTTCGGGCACCAGAACGATTTCGGAGCCCGTCGCCTCGGCGGTCGACAGGGCGATGTCGCCGCAGTTGCGGCCCATGACCTCAACGACCGCAGGCCGGTCGTGCGAGCGCGAGGTGGCGCGGATCGAGCGCACGGCCTCCACATCGCAGTTGACGGCGGTGTCATAGCCCAGCGTCATTTCGGTGTAGGGCAGATCGTTGTCGATGGTGCCGGGAATGCCGATGCAGGGAATGCCAAGATTGCAAAGGTGCTGCGCGCCTCTGAACGAACCGTCGCCGCCGATGACGACCAGGCCGATGACGTCGAGCTGCTTCAGGTTGCGCGCCGCCTGTTCGCGGTACTTCGGGTCCATGAACTCTACGCAGCGGGCAGTACGCAGGTAAGTGCCGGGCAGGTCTGCCAGGTCCAGAACTGTTTCAAGGTTCATTTCGTAGATGTCGTTTTCAGCGCCGTCGTTGAGGCCCAGCAGGCCGTTATAACCGCGCTTGATGCCGATCAGGCTGAGCCCGTAATAGGCCGCGCTGCGGGCCACGCTGGTGACCGCTGTGTTCATTCCGGGACTGTCGCCGCCGCTGGTCAGTACTGCGATTCTTGACATGATAGACTCCTTTTTACTTGGCGGATCACATCAGCAACCCGCGCTCGATCAGAAATTGGTGCGCTTCCTGCGCTTCGGACTGGAGGCAGAGAATTTCATAGTCGTTTTCTTCTCCGGACATGGCCCGGCTCATCTGCCGTGCCCTGGCCATAAACCCTTCATTGTCCAGCGCGCGCAGAATCTCGTCCGCCCGCGCCTGGCCACGGGTCATGTGAATGACTGCCCAGCGTGCCGCCTTTCTCATCCGCTCGCCTCCTCCGTGCGATCATCAAAGCACCACGCGACATTATACGCTATTTCGCTCGAATTGTCACTTGTATTATTCGGTCAGTAATCAATAAATACGGCCATAAAGCCGCCGAGACGGAGATCCTCGTAGCTGATCCAGCGCTCCTGTGTGCCGGTGGTGGACTGCAGGCACGCGGGGCATTCCATGCACAGACGCTTCGCCTGCACTGTGGTCGGCTCGTCCTTGTAGATCAGGGTCACCGTCACGTCCGTCAGGTTTTCGCATTCCGCGACCGCTTGGTCCGGAGGCGTCTGCTCCATCACGCGAAGGCGTTCGCCGGCGGGGTCGTTTTCCATCACCAGCATGACGTGCGTCTCGTTGCGGAGAATGTCCGCCGGCTTCAGCTCGTCAAAGTCGTTCTTGCCGTGCTTGCCGAAGGTGAAGTGGCGTTTCCAGACGTTTTCGGACAGGAAGATCTTCACGCCGTGGATCACGGGCAGGTCCTCGTCCGGGAAGCCCTGCTTCAGGCATTCGGTGATGAAGGTGGTGCAGGACATGCCGTAGCGCATGCTGACGCGATCGCCGTAGCCAGTGTAATTGTAAATATTGGCGATTTCCGTGCGCTGGTCAATCGACAGCTTCTGGTAGTCCGCAAACGTGGTCTCGCGTCCGTTGCCGTAGGCGGAGAGGGAATAGGGCACTCCGCGCACTGTGCCGTAGGCCACGAAGGGCTGCCACGCCCCGAACACGATCCGGAATCCGCTCGTGGATGGATAGTAGTTGCGGTTGTACAGCAGAATGACGCCGTCCTCCTCGGGCAGCTCCCAGGTATAATCGTGAATGGACTGAGCATAATCGACGACGCGCTGACGCGCGGCGTCACCGGACGATTCGGCATGGACCATCGGGGCGGGCAGAAGCGCCAGCGCGCACAGCAGGCACAGGAACAATCGGACAGACATAATACTCCTCCTTTCAGATGATGCGGACCAGAAGATTTTTCTGTTCATCAGTATCCAGCTTGAGAATTCCGGATTTTTCAAGTTCCTTCAGGAGATCGGAAAAGCGCTTGAAGCCGATGCTCTTTTCCTGGAAGTCAGGGTAGGCTGCCTGGATATCGGCCTTCAGGATGGACGGGTTGATGCGTTCGAAGCCATCGTCCTTATAGTGATTGAGCTGTTCCTGGAAGACCTGCTTCCAGTTGGCGGCGCTGAGCTGCGCGCCTGAACGGCTGGGTGCGTCCTGGTTCAGCGAAACGACCACGTTGAAATGGTCGGACTGCACGGTGATGTTTTTTTCTTCCTGCTGCAGCTTGGTCAGCAGCTTGCCGAACGTGGCGCAGCCGTAGGCTTTTTCGTTGAAATCAGGCTGCAGGCGCAGCAGCACGCCTTTGAGCTCGCTGGCAAACATCCCGTCCTCGTCTGCCTGCTCGGTCAGAATCGATTCGATCACCTTGCCCAGCGCGCTAAGGTCGGCGGTCTCATCGGCCCCGCCCGTCTTCGAGCGCCTGGTCCGCGCGGACCGGCTGGTGGATTTCACGGACTCCAGGAACTGGAATTCGTTGCAGGCGTTGATGAAAATAGAGCTGGCGACCTCGCTGCGGCTGATGCCCAGCACGAATTTGCCCATGGCCTTGAGGCGGCCGACGAGCGGCGTATAATCGCTGTCGCCGGAAACGATGCAGAACGAGTCGATCAGCGGGTTGGTGTAGGCCACCTCCAGCGCGTCGACGACCAGCAGGATGTCGGCGTTGTTCTTCTGGCTGATGCCGTAGCGGATGGAGGGGACCACCGTGAACGTGTTGCTGAGCAGCAGCTCCTTGAGGTCCTTGTAGCTGTCGGTGTATCCGTATACCTTCCCCAGCAGGATGTCCCCGCGAATCTTGACCTTTTCCAGGATGCTGTTCAGTGTGGCGACCTTCGCGCCGCAGTTTTCAAGGTCTACAAAGAGAGCGAAACGCGATGTGCTCAAAACAAAAACTCCTTTGAAACAGTTCAGCGGCGTCGGGCAAATTGCCCTGCGCGCTGACCCTGTCAGTATAGCAGATTACGCGCTGAAATTCAATGGGAAGAAAACGAACTTCATCAGAGAATTTGGGTTGTCATGAGCGCCGGAGCGTGGTAAAATAGTCTCGCGGCAGAATACTGCTGAACGTTGCATGCCCTCAGGGCGAATGAATTGAAAGGCGGTGTTGGTGATGGGCAAGGTCATTACCTTCGGCGAAATCATGATGCGGTTGAATCCTCCCGGATATCTGCGCTTTCTGCAGACGGAGACGTTCGACGCCACCTACGGCGGCGGCGAGGCGAACGTGGCGGTGTCCCTGGTGAATTATGGCAACGACGCGGCGTTCGTGTCCAAGGTGCCGGAGCACGAAATCGGTCAGAACGCGGTGAACGCGCTGCGCCGGTACGGCGTGGATACGTCGATGATGCTGCGCGGCGGCCCGCGCCTGGGCATTTACTTCTGCGAGAAGGGCGCGTCCCAGCGCGGCAGCAAGGTCGTGTACGACCGCGCCGGCTCCTCCATCGCGCTGGCCAAACGGGATGAGTTTGACTGGAATGCCATTTTTGAAGGTGCTGACTGGTTCCACTTCACCGGTATCACCCCCGCGCTGGGCGGCGAGCTGCCCGAAATCTGCCTGGACGCCTGCAAGGCGGCGCACGAAAAGGGCCTGACCGTGTCCTGTGACCTGAACTACCGCGGCAAACTCTGGACCCGTGAGCAGGCGGGTGAGGTCATGGGCAAGCTGATGCCCTACGTGGACGTCTGCATCGCCAATGAAGAAGACGCCAAGGACGTGTTCGGCATCGCCGCGGAGAACACCGATATCGAGGGCGGCA
>CAMNEH010000094.1 GCA_946536315.1 uncultured Clostridia bacterium | reverse complement strand
CTTCCCCTGCGCGGCAAGCCCCTCAACGTGGAAAAAAAGCGCCTGGACGCGGTCCTGGGCAACGATGAGTTCCGCAGCCTGATCACGGCGCTGGGCACCGGCATCGGCGAGGACTTCCAGCTGAAAAACCTGCGCTACCATAAGGTCATCATCCTCTCCGACGCGGACCAGGACGGGGCGCATATCCGGGCGATCCTGCTCACCTTTTTCTATCGGTACATGCGCGAGCTGGTGACGGCGGGGCACGTCTTTATCGGCATGCCGCCGCTGTACCTGATCAAAAAGGGCGACCGGCAGATCTACTGCTACGACGACAAGGAGCTCAAGAAGGCGCTGGTGGGCCTGAAGGGCTACACGCTGCAGCGCTATAAGGGGCTGGGCGAAATGAACCCCGAGCAGCTCTGGGAGACGACCATGGACCGCAACCACCGCAAGCTGATGCAGGTGACGCTGGAGGACGCCGCCACCGCAGAGCAGATGGTGTCGCTGCTGATGGGCGACCGGGTGGACCCGCGGCGCGAGTATATTATTGCCCACGCGGATTTCAACAAGCAGGACCACTTCGACGGGTCCCACGGCGTCAGGCACGCCGATATCCTGAAGCCCGTCGCGGCGGCGGAATGAGCGGCGCGCTGCGCCTGCGACTGACCGGCGATACGCCGGGCAGCGCGGATGGGACGCGGATGCGCGCACTGACCTATGATATGCTGGCGGACGGCGTCCGCGTGGGCGTGTGCGAGCTCAGGCCGGAGCGTACCTGGGCGGCCGAATGGACCGGCCAGGTGTCCTACACGGTGTTCCCGCCGTGGCGGGGAAGGCATTACGCGGCGGTCGCGCTCGGGCTGCTCGCCCGCGCCGCCGGGGCGATGGGCGCGGAGAGCCTGACGGTGACCTGCCGGCCGGAGAACGCCGCGTCCCGCAGGACGCTCGAGCGCGCCGGCGCGGTGCTTGAGGGCGTCCGCGAGGTGCCGCTGGCGCACCCACTCAGACGGTCTGGGGTCACCCACGTGGCGGTGTACAGGATAGCAATCAAGGAGGGATAAGGATGCGGTGGATCGGATGGCTGCTCACGCTGGGCATGCTGCTGCAATGCGCGCCCGTCATGGCGGGGGCACAGGCGGACTACGCGTCGGATTTCAGCGCTGGGACGGACGGATGGTATGCCCGCAGCACAGGCAGCGCGAGCGTGTCCGTGACGGCGGAAGGCGCGCTGGCGATCGCGGGACGGTCGGCGGACTGGCATTCCATGGGCCGGGATTTTGCCCTGGCCCGGGGGGAAAGCTACCGCCTGAGCGTGCAGGTCAGGCAGTCTGAAGCGCCAGAGGCCAGGATGATCCTGTCCGTGGCGCACTCGAAATACGGCCTGGAGAGCTATGAAAACATCGCCTTCGCCACGGCGAAGCGGGATCAGTGGACCACGCTGTCCGGCACATATCTGGCCGGAGATTTCGACCGCTTCGTCCTGTATGTGGAAACGCTCGGCGCGGGGACGCTGGCCTATGAGATCAGGGATTTTACCCTTGAGGGCAGGACCCTGTCCTTTGGCGGCGATGACCTGCCTTTGCTGAAGGAGGCGTACGCGAATCTGTTCCCCTTTGGCACGGCGGTCACCTATGCCGAGGCGGTCAATCCGGTGCGGATGGCATTCTACGCCGAGCAGTTCAACCTGTTCACCCCGGGCAACGAGCTGAAGCCCGACAGCGTGCTGGACGTGGCGGCCAGCAGGACGCTGGCGGCGCAGGATGATACGCTGGTCGCGGTGCGCTTCGACGCCGCCCGGCCGCTGCTGGACTTTGCGAGCGCGCAGGGCATTCCGGTCCACGGCCATACCCTGGTCTGGCATCAGCAGACGCCGGAGGCGTTCTTCCATGAGGGCTATGACCCCGCGAGGCCGCTCGTCACCCGCGAGACCATGCTGGCCCGGCTGGAAAACTATATCCGCGCGGTCATGACCTGGACGGAGGAGCACTATCCCGGCCTGATCGTGTCCTGGGACGTGGTCAACGAGGCAGTGGCCGACGGCCAGGCGGCGCTGAGACCGTCCAACTGGCTGACGGTCGTGGGCGGGGACTACGTGGAGCGCGCCTTTGAATACGCGCGCCGCTGGGCGCCGGAGGGCGTGAAGCTGTACTACAACGATTACAACACCGCCTATGAGCCCAAGCAGACGGGCATCGTGAACCTGCTGACGGCGCTTCAGTCGCAGGGGACAGTGGACGGCTACGGCTTCCAGATGCATCACGACATCCGCCAGCCGGGCTACGCCGCCATCGAAAAGGCGTTCCGCCGCGTCTCGGCGCTCGGCCTGCGGCTGAGGATCAGCGAGTTGGACGTCACCGTACCGGACAGCACCGACGCGAGCTTTGACGCCCAGGCCGTCCTGTACGGCCAGGTGATGGCGCTGGCGGCCTCCTTTGCCGACCAGGTCGATGGGGTACAGGTCTGGGGCGTCACGGACGACCTGAGCTGGCGCGCTGCGCAGTATCCACTGCTGTTCTATGCGGACGGTCGGCCGAAGCCGGCGTTTTACGCCGTACTGGAAGCGGCGGGGCGGGAGTGAGCATGGATACCAGCCTGTTTGAAGCGCATTTTGAACAGCTGAAGGCGCGCTATGAGGAACTGTGCGCCGCCATAGAGCAGCCTGAGGTCATCCAGGATGTGGCGCGGTATCGCGGCCTCCTCAGGGAGCAGTCGCGGCTGGAGCCGCAGATTGCCGACTGGGAGCGCTTTTGCGCGCTTTCGCGGCATATTTCGGAAGCGGAGGAGCTGCGGGAGGACCCTGAGCTGAGGGACGAGGCGGCGGCGGAGCTGAAAAGCCTGTACCCGGCGCGGGACAGCCTGCTTAAGACGCTCCGGCTGTACCTGATCCCTCGGGACGAGAACGACGACCGCAATGTCATCCTGGAAATCCGCCCCGGCGCGGGCGGCGACGAGGCGGCGCTCTTCGCGGGCCTGCTCATGCGCATGTATGTGCGCTATGCCGAGCGCCACGGCTACCAGCTGGAGCCGATCAACACGGTGGAAACCGAGCTGGGCGGCGTCAAGGAAGCGGTTTTCCTGCTGCGCGGCGCCGGCGCGTTCGCACGGCTCAAGTTTGAGAGCGGCGTTCACCGCATCCAGCGCGTGCCAGTCACCGAAACGGCGGGCCGCATCCACACCAGCACGGCCACGGTGGCGGTGCTGCCGGAGGCGGAGGACGTGGAGGTCAGCATTGCGGACGGGGACCTGCGCATCGATACCTATCGCGCCTCCGGCCACGGCGGTCAGTACATCAACCGCACGGACTCCGCCGTGCGCATCACGCACCTGCCGACTGGCCTGGTGGTGACCTGCCAGGATGAAAAAAGCCAGCTCAAGAACAAGGAAAAGGCGATGAAGGTGCTGAAAAGCCGGCTGTATGACCTGTACCGCGCAGAAAAGGACCAGAGCTACGCAGCCAACCGCCGCGCGCAGGTCGGTACGGGGGAGCGCAACGAGCGTATCCGCACCTATAACTTTCATGAAAGCCGCGTCACCGACCACCGCATCGGGCTGACGCTGTACAAGCTCAACGATGTGCTGGACGGCGACCTGGATGAATTCATCGACGCGCTGACGGCGGACGAGCAGACGAGGAAGCTGGCCGCCATGAACATCGGCGGGACCCTGTAACGTCCCGCATCGGATGAAGGAGGAACGACGCATGCTGCTGATCAGGCACGGACACGTGAAACCCATCGACCGTCCGGACTTCACAGGCGATATTCTGGTGGAGGCGGGCAAAATCGCGGCCATCGGCGAGCATATTGACGCGCCGGACGCTGAGGTCTTCGACGCGGAGGGACTGCTGGTCACCCCCGGCTTGGTGGACGCGCATACGCATATTGGTGTGGATGAGGAGGCCATGCGCTGGGAGGGCGCGGACTATAACGAGATGTCCGACCCTGTCACCCCGGACATGCGCGCCGTGGACGGCATCAATCCCATGGACGAGGCCTTCGCCTACGCGGTCGCCGCCGGCGTCACGGCGGCGATGACCGGTCCCGGCAGCGCCAACGTGATCGGCGGCACCTTCGCCGCCATCAAGCTGCGCGGGACGGACGTCAGCGACATGATCCTCCGGGATCCGGCGGCGATGAAGGCCGCCTTCGGGGAGAACCCCAAGAACTGCTACGGCCAGCAGGGGCACAAAAAGCCGGTCACGCGCATGGGCGTCGCAGCCCTCGTGCGGGACGAGCTGTGGAAGGCGAAGCGCTACGCGGAGGAGATCGCCGAACCAGAGCCGGGGAAAAAGCGCCCCTTCGACCCCGCGCTGGAGGCCCTGCTGCCGGTCATCCGCAAGGAAATCCCGCTCAAGTGCCACGCGCACCGCGCGGACGACATCCTGACGGTCATCCGCATCGCCCGGGAACTGGATATTCTGGTGACACTGGACCACTGCACCGAAGGGCACCTGATCATCCCGCAGCTGCAGCGCGCGGGATTCCCGGCGCTGGTGGGCCCCTCCCTGGGACACAAGAGCAAAATCGAGCTGCGGAACAAATCCTTCAGGACGCCCGGCCTGCTGTACGCCGCCGGCATCAAGGTGTGCCTGATCACGGACGCGCCGGTCATTCCGCTGCAGTATCTGCCGCTGTGCGCCGGGCTGGCGATCAGGGACGGCCTGCCTGAGGAGGCTGCGTGGCGGGCCATCACCCTGAACCCGGCGGAGGTCATCGGCGTATCGGACCGCATCGGCTCGCTCACTCCCGGCAAGGACGCCGATATCGCGGTCTTCGAAGGGAACCCGCTGCGCGACATTCAGGCGCGGACGCGGCAGGTATTCATTGACGGCGCGCCTCAGCTGACGGAATGAAGGGACAAACATGATTACACAGGTATTGAAGCCGGACGCAGCAGCCTATGATCTGGCGTCGCGGCTGCTTCGCGCGGGGGAGCTGGTCGCCTTCCCGACGGAGACAGTCTATGGCCTCGGCGCGGACGCGCTGAACGCGCAGGCCGTGCTGCGCATATTTGAGGCGAAAAACCGGCCGGCGGATAATCCGCTGATCGTCCATATCTGGGATGCTTCGCAGCTGGACGCGCTCTGCGAGCCCAGCCCGACGGCGCGGCGGCTGATGGACGCGTTCTGGCCCGGACCGCTGACGCTCCTTTGCCGTAAAAAAACGACCGTGCCGAACGCGGTCACGGCGGGTCTGGATACGGTGGGCATGCGGATGCCCAGCCACCCGGTCGCGCGGGAAATGCTCCGGCGCGCGGGCGTGCCGGTCGCCGCGCCGAGCGCGAACCGCTCCTCCCGCCCCAGCCCGACGACTGCCGCGCATGTCTATGAGGACATGCAGGGACGGATCCCGCTGATCCTGGACGGCGGCGCGTGCGATTACGGGGTGGAATCGACGGTGCTGGACGCGTCCGGGGACGTGCCGGTCATCCTGCGCCCCGGCGCGGTCACGCGCGAAATGGTCAGGGAGCTCCTCGGCGCGTGCGAGGTCGCGGACAGCGTGATGCGTCCCCTGCGCGAAGGGGAGGCGGCGCCCTCCCCAGGCATGCGGCATAAGCATTACGCGCCGCGGGGACGCCTGACGGTATACCGCGGGCCGGCTGACCGGGTCGCGGCGGCGATCAACCGCGCGTACGACGCGTCGGAGGGCAGGACGGTGATCCTGGCGCTGTCGCCGCATCTTGACCGCTATCAGGGCAGGGACACCATGAGCATGGGGGAAAGCCTGCTGGAAGCCGCTCAGCGCCTGTTCTCATGCCTTCGGGAGGCGGACGCCCGCGGCTATGACCGCCTGCTGGCGGAAGCGGTCAGCGAGCAGTCCGTCGGCCTGGCCGTGATGAACCGCCTTGCCCGCGCCGCGGCCTTCGATGTGGAGGACGTATAAAAAATATTCAAAATTCCTCTTGCATATTTATGACAAAACAGTTACAATAAGATGAAAATTTGTGGAAGTGTACCGTAAGTTCGCTTACGGTTCGCCCTGAGCGGGAGATGAAGGAATGAAGACGGTTGTCTCGGCAATGGATTTTGGGACCAGCAAGCTGGTGGCGCTGGTCGCGGAGGCGAATGGCCGTGAACGCTGCGATATTATCGGCGCAGGCACCGCCCTGTACGACGGCTACCTGGACGGCCAGTGGAACGCGCCCTCCGAGCTGAACAACGCGATCAACAATGCGATCCACGAGGCTGAGGAGCAGGCAAAGGTCCGCATCCGGGAAATCAACATCGGCGTGCCGGGCGATTTTTGTACGGTGCGCGCGGTGGAAGCCAAGGTGGACCTGCAGGGGGCGGACCCGCACGTCACGATCCGCGATATCGACGAGCTGTTCGAGCGCGCGACGCAGGCGCTGGGGGAGGTCCGCGGCCAGATCATTCACCGCAGCCCCGCCTGGTTCATGGTGGACGATGGCGAAAAGACGCTGGAGCCCATGAACGCCCGCGGCTATGAGCTCCGGGCGATGATTTCCTTTGTCATTGCCGACCAGTTCTTTATCGACGATGTGCGCGCCCGTTTTAAAAAGCTGGATATCACCGTGACTGGCTGTTTTTCCACGCCGACGGGTCAGGCAATGCTGTTCATTCCCGACGCCGAGCGCGACCGGACCGCGGTGCTGGTGGATGTCGGCTATCTCACCACTGAAGTCATGACGGTCGAGGGCGACGCGCTGACATTCTTGAAGACGATTCCGATGGGCGGCGGCAATATCGCGGCGGACCTGGCCTATGGGCTGGATATCACCATCGACGCTGCCGAAACCATCAAACGGGCCTATGTATACGGTCTTTCTGCCGGCCAGACGACCTTTGACGCGCCGGACAAAAACGGCGTGACCAAGACCTTTGAGCGCGAACAGGTTGAAAATATCCTCGAAGCGCGGACGGAGGAAATCTGTGAGGCGATCGGCGACGCTATTCGTGAAAGCGGCGTGAAGCTGAGCAACTGGTCCGCGATTTACCTGACCGGCGGCGGGCTCGCCATCAACCGCGGCGGCAAAGACTATCTTTCCGCCAAGCTGGAGCGGCCCGTGCGCGAACTGCCCCGCAAGGCGGTCAAGCTGTCGAGCCCGGCCTATTCCAGTGCGCTCGGCTTGCTTGACCTGGTAGTAGATACGGTCGCGGGCAGCCGGTCCGCTTCCGGCGGTATTTCCGGATTTTTCCGGAATCTGTTCGGCGGCTGAGCAACATGGGGAGGTATGACCATGCCATTCGAAGTCAAAATTGACCAATCATCCTTTGCGACCATTAAGGTCGTCGGCTGTGGCGGCGGCGGCACCAATGCTGTCAACCGCATGGTGGAAGCCAACCTGCGCGGCGTCGATTTTGTGGCGGTCAATACGGACCGGCAGGCGCTCGGCCTGTCCAAGGCGCAGACCAAGATCCAGATCGGCGAAAAGCTGACCAAGGGTCTCGGCGCCGGCGCGATTCCGGATATCGGCCGCCGCGCGGCGGAAGAAAGCCGTGAGGAAATCGCCCAGACGCTGAAGGGCGCGGACCTGGTCTTTGTGACCGCCGGTATGGGCGGCGGCACCGGCACCGGCGCAGCGCCAGTGGTCGCTGAAATCGCGCGTGAGCTCAATTGCCTGACCATTGCCGTGGTCACCAAGCCCTTCACGTTTGAGGGCAAGCAGCGCATGAAAAATGCCGATATGGGCATCAGCGAGCTCAAGCAGACGGTGGATACGCTGGTGGTGATTCCCAACGATCGCTTGCTGCAGGTGGTCAGCAAGGGAACATCCATGCTGGAGGCCTTCCGCATCGCTGATGACGTGCTCCGCCAGGGCATTCAGGGCATTTCCGATCTGATCGCGGTCCCCGCGCTGATCAATCTGGACTTCGCGGACGTCAAAACCATTATGGAATCCGGCGGCATGGCGCATATGGGCATCGGCTTGGGCTCCGGCGAGACCAAGACGGTCGATGCGGCGAAGAACGCCATCGCCAGCCCGTTGCTGGAAACCAAGATCGACGGCGCGCGTTCTGTGCTGATCAACATCACTGGCGGCGAGGATGTCAGCATCATGGAGATCAACGAGGCCGCCAACCTGATCATGGAGCAGGCGGACGACGATGCAAACATCATCTTCGGCGCGGGCATCGATCCCGAGCTCAAGGACGAGGTGCGCATCACCGTCATCGCGACGGGCTTCGAAAAAACGCCCTTCCCGTCCCGTGACACCAAGAAGAAGCAACGCACGCAGACCGCCACGCCGTACGGCGCCGCGATCCCATCCTATAATCCGTATGAAAACCGCACCCGCGTAGAGACGCCCGCGGCCGAGCCGGTCTCGTTTGACGCGCCCGCCCCGGCCTCTTACGAGAGCGAGCCTATTCCCTACTCCGCGGCGAGACCGGCCGTGCAGGCGCCGACAGCGGCGCCCACGCCCTATCAGCCGTTTGGCGGCGGAACGCAGCAGTATAGCGCGCCTTACCAGCCCTATCAGCCGCAGTATACCGCGCCTGCTCCGCAGATCGAGCAGCCGAAGGTGCAGCCGGCGGCCAACGAAAAGGACGACCTGGGCGTGCCGAGCTATCTGCGGCGCGAGCGGAAAAAGTAAGAGATGCCAGTGACGGAAAACTGACATCACACAGCAGTACCGGAACACGTTTCAGCGCGCTCCGGTGCTGTTGTTTTGAGAAACCTTGGAGGACACCATGGAACAGAGAAAATGGCTGATGTGGGTGCTGATCGCCGCGCTGGTGATCGTGACGGCGGTGACGGGCTTTTCGCTGATGCGGATCCATTCGCTCAATCAGCAGATGAGTACCCTCCGTAGCCGGAACACCAAGCTTTCGCAGGAGGCGGCCGGCAGGGACAGCAGCGAAGCGGAACTGGAAAACAGGCTGCAATCCGCCGAGGCGAGAGTGACGGAGCTGAGCGCGGACAACGTCAGCCTCCAGTCCCAGCTGACGGCGCAGCAAGGCGTGGCGCAGACACTCGACAAGGAAAACGAAGCCCTCAGGGCGCAGGTGGACAACCTGAACAGCGCGAACACGACCGCGCAGGAGAACGCCGCAGCCCGTGAGGAAATGGTGCAGGCGCTCAGTACGCAGGTGTCTACGCTCATGCGCCAGACAGAAGAACAGAACACGGCGCTTGAGACCCTCCGCGAGGAGCGTGATGCGCTGAGCGAAGAGGTGGAACAGCTGCGCACCAGCACGGACACCGCTACCCAGGCGCTCGAGGAAGAGGCGGCGAAGCTGCGCGAGGAAAACACCCGCCTGTCCGAGGCAGGGGAAACCCGGGAAGGCGAGAACGCGACCATGACGGCGCGCATCGCGGAACTCGAGGGACAATTGGCCTCGCTTCGAGAGGAAAACGATCGCCTGACCGCTGAGCTGGCGGGCGCGGGCGAGGATAAGTCGGCCCTGCAGGCCAATATCGACGCGCTGCAGGAGCGCGTCAAGGATGTTGAAGCGCTCTCCTCCGAGCTGGAGGAAACGAAGCGCAAGGCGGAAACCCTGACCACGGAGAACACACTGCTGCATGATCAGGTGCAGCAGCTGACCGCTGACACGGACGAGGCATATCAGTCACTGTACGCGGAGGCAGAGTCTCTCCGGGAAAAAAATACGGAAGCCGCGGCCACCGTGGCTTCGCTCGAAAAACAGCTTGAGGCGATGACGCAGCAGGCGCAGCAGGCAGCGTCGGACGCGGAAACAGCGAACGCGGCGCTGACTGAGGAAAAAGCGCAGCTGACCGCGGCGCTGGAGACAGCGCAGAAGGCAGCGGCTGACGCAGAGACTGCGAACACTGCGCTGACTGAGGAGAAAACGCAGCTGACCGCGGCGCTGGAGGCAGCACAGCAGGCGGCCGCGGACGCGGAGACGGCGAACGCAGCGCTGACTGAGGAAAAAGCGCAGCTGACCGCTGCGCTGGAGGCAGCACAGCAGGCGGCGTCGGACGCGGAGACGGCGAACGCGGCGCTGACTGAGGAGAAAACGCAGCTGACCGCGGCGCTGGAGACAGCACAGAAGGCAGCGGCAGACGCGGAGATGGCGAACACTGCGCTGACTGAGGAGAAAACGCAGCTGACCGCGGCGCTGGAGACAGCACAGAAGG
>CAMNEH010000093.1 GCA_946536315.1 uncultured Clostridia bacterium | reverse complement strand
GCGGCATCATCGACATGGAGACGCTGACCCAGACCAACCAGTCGCTGATCGACACCATCGACGAGGTCATCCGCATCCAGCGCGAGGGCCGCGAGAAGCGCGCCGAGGCGGAGAAGACGCTTTCGACCATGGAAGCGGAGCTCAAGAAGAAGCTGCTGAGCATGTGAGGAACCTATGGCAAACCAGGCGACGGTCACGTATCTTTTCCATTCCGGCCTGATGGTCAGCGTGGAGGATACGCTGCTGATTTTTGACTATTGGCAGGGCGAGGAGGGGATGTTCCCCGAAAAAGCCCGGATCGTGCAGGAGGATTTTGAGGCGTACAAGCGCGTCTTTGTCTTTGTTTCCCACAGCCACCAGGATCATTATGATCCGGTCATCTATACCTGGGATAAACGAAAATACCATATCACTTACCTGATCGCCGACGAGCTGCCCCAGACGGCAGCCGGTCGGCGTTTCAGGAGTGGGGATAAGGCGAGCTATGAATCGATGGAGGTCAAGGCCTTCGATTCCACGGACCTTGGCGTCTCGTTCTATGTAGAGCTGTACGGGGTGCGCATCTTTCACGCGGGCGACCTGAACCTGTGGCACTGGCGGGAGGAGAGCACCCTGCGCCAGATCAAGCAGGCGGAGGAGGATTTTTACCGCGCCTGCGAACCGATCGTCAGGGAGCGCATCGACCTTTGCATGTTTCCGCTGGACCCGCGAATGGGCGGGATGTTCGACGCGGGCATCAACCATTTCATCATGGCGGCAAAGCCGCGTGTGATCGTGCCGATCCACTGGCAGCGCCGCAGCGAGGTCGCCATCAACTTCGCCAGGCGCGGGCGCACGCGTTACACTGAGGTGCTGGCGCTGACCAAGCCGCGCGAGCGCGCGGACATCACCTTCAACGAGACGGAGCTGGTCATCCATGTGCACACGCCGGTGAACGGCCTGTTTGACCCGGAGGAAGCGCCCAAGAAGCCGCCGGAGGACGACCCCTTCACAGATACCGACCTGCCGGTGGATATGAAATGACGCCGGCGTATGACGAGCGCTTTATGCGCATGGCCTTAGACAGGGCGGCCGGAGACCCGCACGAGGTGCCGGTCGGCGCGGTGATCGTCAGGGAAGGCCGGGTGCTGGCGGCGGCCCATAACCGGCGCGAGGGCTGGCCGCCCGATCCGCTCGGACACGCGGAGCTGCTCGCCATCCGCCAGGCGGCGGAGGCGCTCGGCACGCGGCGCCTGACCGGGTGCGCCATCTATGTGACGCTGGAGCCCTGCCCGATGTGCGCCGGCGCGATCCTGCAGGCGGGGCTGTCCGCGTGCTATTACGCCGCGCCGGATCCGGAGCGGGGGTGCTGCGGGTCTGTGTACTCGCTGACACAGGATCCCGCGTTCACCCACCGGACGCCGGCCGCCGGGGGATTCCTGCGCGCGGAAGCGGAGGCGCAGCTTCAGCGCTTTTTTTCTGCGCGCCGGGCGGGAGGACAGAAGGAACGGCACAGTATGGAAACCCATGAGACATCCACAGGTCTCCGCTGCTGGGCGGAGGTCGACCTGGACCGGCTGACGGCCAACCTGCGCGCGTATCGCGCGGCGCTGAATCCGGGCACGGAGATCATCGCCGTCGTCAAGGCGGACGCCTACGGGCACGGCGACGTGCCGGTGGAGCGCGCGCTGTACGGCGAGGGCGTGCGTCGGTTCGCCGTCGCTACGGTGGAGGAAGGCATCCGGCTGCGGGAAACGCTGCCGGACGCGGAATGCGTGATCCTCGGCTACACGCCGCCGCAGCGGGCGGATGCGCTGTCTGAATACCGGCTGACGCAGACGCTGGTGGACGCGGCTTACGCGGAGGCGCTGCGTGAGCAGGCTCACGGCGAAGTCGACTGCGTGTACGCCATCGATACGGGCATGCGCCGCATCGGCCTGGACGCGGAGGACCTGCCGGCGGCCGAAGCCGCCATCCGCAGCGTCCGCGCGCCACTGCGCCTGCGGGGACTGATGACGCACCTTTGCGTCGCGGACGCGCCGGCAGACGATGCGAGCGCGCGGTTCACCGCGCTGCAGCTCGCGCGGTTTGACGCGCTGGCGGAACGCGTGCGGGACCTTTCGCTGAACAGCATCCATTGTCTGAATTCCGCGGGCGGGCTGTATGCCGGCGCGCACGGGCCGGTGCGGCTGGGCATCGTGCTGTATGGCCTCAAGCCGGACGCGTCCAATACCCTGCCGGCGGGCATCCTCCCGGTCATGAGCTGGAAATGCCTGGTCGCACAGGTGAAAACGGTCTGCACCGGGGAAACGGTCGGCTACGGGCGGACCTGGGCGGCGGATTCGGACCGCCGGATCGCGACGCTGACGGTCGGCTACGCGGACGGGTATCCGCGCATCCTGTCCAATCGCGGCTATGTGCTGATCCGCGGCGTGCGGGTGCCGATCGTCGGGCGGGTGTGCATGGACCAGATGATGGTCGATGTGACGGACTGTCCCGGCGTGACGCCGGGGGATACCGCCGTGCTCTGCGGCGAGGACGGCGGCGAAACGCTGTCGGCCGACCAGCTGGCGGAAATGGCGGGCACCATCGGCTACGAAATGGTATGCGGCATCTCCGCCCGGGTGCCGAGGATATATTCAGGCCGCTCATTCAACACATAGGCTCAAAAACCGTCTTGCATTTTTCATGCCTTTCTGGTAAAATATCGGCAGTAAATGGACGGGTTTCCGTTCATACATTATTTAAAGTGAGGTGCAGCATATGAAGAAGATTCTTGCATTGGCGCTGGTTCTGATGCTGGCGCTGTCGGCCGTTCCGGCTGTCCTGGCGGAAGGCAATGTCCTGCGCTACGGTATGGAGACCGAGCCTGCCGGTTTCGACCCGCACACCTGTTCTTCCCACGCTTCGATCCGCGTGATGTCCCAGGTGTACAACCAGCTGGTGGACCTGGACGAGAACCTGGTGGTCATCCCTGAGCTGGCGCGGACCTGGGAGGTCAGCGACGACCTGATGACCTATACCTTCCACCTGGCTGAAAACGCGACCTTCCACTCCGGCCGCAAGGTGACCGCCGAGGACGTCAAATACTCCTTCGAGCGCATCCTAAACCCGGACCTGGGCGCGCTGGGTAATTCCAGCAGCTACGCCGGCGACATCGAGAGCATCGAGACGCCTGACGAGTACACGGTCGTCATGCATCTGAAGAACGCGAGCGTCACCTTCCTGAGCAACGTCTCCTCCATCTATTGCTCCATCGTGGACAAGGACGTGGTGGAGGCCAATGACGGCAGCCTGCTGCAGGCGGACGGCGGTACCGGCCCCTACACCCTGGGAGAGTATGTGCCTGACAACCATGTGTTTGTCAACGCCTACGCGGATCACTTCGACGAGGCCTTCAAGGCGTCCTTTGACGCGATCGAGTTTTATACGATGACCGACGCCAACTCCCGCCTGAACGCGCTGCGCGCCGGCACCATCGACCTGATCGTGGCGGACACCGCCATGCTCGACCTGGTGAAGCCCGAGGACCCGATTCAGGAGATCTCTTACCAGACCCGTGACTATTACGCCCTGTTCATGAACTGCACCCGCGCGCCGTTTGACGATGTGCGTGTCCGCCAGGCGATCAACTATGCCCTGAACCGTGAGGAGATCATCGACTTCGCCTTCAACGGCCAGGCAGCGGTGTCCGGCTTCGTGCCCGCTTCTATGGGCCACTGGGCCGTGGACGTGACGGAAAAGGATTACTACACCCAGAACATCGAAAAGGCCAAGGCGCTGCTGGCGGAAGCCGGCTATCCGGACGGCTTTGAGTGCGTCATCACCGTCGGCCTGAACGACGGCATCCGCGACATCGGCATGGTCGCCCAGCAGCAGCTGGAGGCGATCGGCATCAAGGCGGACGTACAGAACGAAGAAAACGCCACCTACATCGACAAGTGGAAGGCGCACGATCTGGAGATCATGGTCTGCCAGAACGGCGCGGGCTCTGACCCGAACCGCGGCGTCGCCTTTTTCTTCTCCTCGACCGGCTCCGCGAACATCCAGAACTATTCCAACGCGCGTGTGGACGAACTCTGCGTCCTCGGCGCGGGCGAAGCGGACGTTGAAAAGCGCGAAGCGATCTACAAGGAAGCCATCAATCTGATCCTGGACGAATGCGCCACCGCGACCGTGGCCTGCCCGAAGGCGTACTTCCTGGCGAGCCCGGCGCTGAAGGGCTATGCGCCCAACGCCTCCAGCACCAGCAACTTTGCGGGTGTGACGCTTGAAAAGTAATCTGACGCGATGATCTGACAGGTGCGGAGCTTCGGCTCCGCACTTGCCCTATTTGTAAACAAGGAGCTAATCCATGCGCGATTACATTATCCGACGTCTGCTGGGCCTGATTCCCATCCTGATCGGCATCAGCCTGGCGATCTTTATTATCATGCAGCTGATACCGGGCGATGTCGTATCCGGCATTCTGGGCATCGAGCAGACCCCGGAGCTCAGAGCGATGTGGGAAAAAAAGCTCGGCCTGGACAAACCGCTGGTGGAGCAGTACCTGAGCTGGATCGGCAAGGCGGTGACCGGTGATTTCGGCGAGTCTTTCCGCACCGGCGCGCCGGTGTTCCCGGAAATCATGAGCCGGTTTAAAATCTCCGCCGAGCTGGCCATCATGGGCTGTATTTTCGCATGGATCATCGCTCTGCCACTGGGCATCATTTCCGCCCTCAAGCGCAACAGCGTCGTGGACCGCATCGTGCGCGTCGTCGCGCTGATGGGCGTTTCCATCCCGAATTTCGCCTCGGCCACGCTGGTCATCCTGTTCCTGGCCAAGGGCTTCAACTATCATACGCCGGTCAAGTACGTCGGCCTGTTCGAAAACATCGGCACGAATATGGAGATCATGGTGATCCCGGCGTTCATCCTGGGCTCCGTCATGGCGGGCTCCGTCATGCGCATGACCCGGTCGTCCATGCTGGAGGTGCTCCGGCAGGACTATATCAAGGCCGTGCGAGCGAAGGGCGCGCCGGAGCGCGTGACCATCTTCCGCCATGCCTTCCGCAACAGCTCGATCCCCATCATCACCCTGATCGGTATGCAGATCGGTTCGCTGATGGGCGGGACCGTCGTCATCGAGCAGATTTTTTCCATACCGGGCCTGGGCCAGTATACGCTGACCGGCATCAATCAGCGGGACTATCCGGTGGTGCAGGGCTGCGTGCTGTTTATTGCCGTACTGTACGTGGTGGTCAACCTGCTGGTCGATATCCTGTACACCTATATCGACCCGCGGATTACCTATAACTGAGGAGGCGCGCCGTGAAAAAGAAAAATGCGCCTGTCAGGAACCGCGCGCTTCCTGGCAACGAAAGCCTGCTCAGGCAGCTCTGGAGCGATCCGATGGGCCGCGCCGGCATGATCGGTGTCGGGATGATCATCCTGCTGGCGGTATTCGCGCCGTGGATCGCGCGCTTCGACGTCGGCAAGATGAACAGCAAGGCGCGGTTTGCCGCGCCGAACGCGACCTACTGGTTCGGCACGGACAATTTCGGCCGCGATATCTTCAGCCGCATCGTTTACGGCGCGAGGGTGTCCATCGTCGTCGGCGTGGTCGCTGTCAGCATCGCCGCCGGCTTTGGCTATCTGTTCGGCCTGATCGCGGGCTTCTTCGAGGGAAAAGTGGAATCTGTGATCATGATGGTGATGGACATCATTTTCGCGTTCCCGCATATCCTGCTGGCGCTGTTCATCGTCGCCGTACTGGGCAAAAGCATCGTCAATACCATGATCGCCATCGGCATTGTCAACATTCCCGTGTTCACGCGCACGGTCCGCGCCTCGGTCAAAACGGTCAAGTCCACGGATTATATCGCCAACGCCCGGTCCATCGGCCTGAACAGGATGAACATCCTGTTCAAGCATGTGACGCCGAACATCCTGGCGCCGTTCACCGTACAGGCCACGCTGGCGCTGTCCGGCGCGATCCTGACCGAGGCGTCCATGAGCTTCCTCGGCCTGGGCATTCAGCCGCCGGACCCGTCGTGGGGGAGCATGCTGTCGGACGCCCGGAAATTCATGGAGCAGGCGCCGTGGATGGCCATTTTTCCGGCGGTGTTCATCATCATTACCATTCTGTCCTTCAATATCCTCGGGGACGCGCTGCGTGATGTGCTCGACCCCAAACTGAAGCTGTAAGGGGGAAGGACCGATGGAAAATCTGCTGGAAATCAGAAACCTGAAAATTTCGACCCTGCGCGGCAGGCAAAAGGTCCTGCTGCTGGACGAGGTCGACCTCAATATCCCGAAGAAATGCTCCTTCGGCATCGTCGGCGAGTCCGGCTGCGGCAAGTCCATCACGGCCAACGCGGTGATGAACATGCTCCCGTATCCCCTGGAGGTCAGCCATGGCAGCATCCGCTTTGACAGCAGGTCGGGCGAGGTCGATATCCTGAAGCTGGATAAAAAAGCCCTGCGCGCCATCCGCGGGCAGGAAATCTCCATGATTTTTCAGGAGCCGATGACCTCCCTGGATCCGATTTTTACGGTCGAAATGCAGATGTATGAGGCGCTGTCCTTTCATCACCCGGGAATGAGCCGTCCGCAGATGCGGGAACGCGCGCTGGAAATGCTGCACCGCGTGAATATCCCCAGGCCGGAGCAGACACTGACGTCCTATCCGCATCAGCTGTCCGGCGGTCAGCTGCAGCGCATCATGATCGCGATCGCGTTGATCAATGATCCGAAGCTGCTGCTGGCGGATGAGCCGACCACCGCGCTGGATGTGACCATCCAGGCGCAGATCCTCCGCCTGATGAACGATCTCAAGGAGCAGAACGACACCTCGATCGTGATGATCACTCACGACCTCGGCGTCATCGCCGAAACCTGCGAGGAGGTCGCGGTCTTTTACGCGGGCCAGATCGTCGAGCAGGCGAACGTGATGGAATTGTTCCATCATACCGCGCATCCGTACACGCTGGGCCTGCTTCAGGCCGTGACCTCGCTGGGCAGTGAAACGCGGATGCTGTATACCATTCCTGGCATCGTCCCACCCGGCGGGCAGTGGAGCGAGGGCTGCCGCTTTTCTGACCGCTGCTCGCGCTGCACGGATCGCTGCCGTCAGGCCATGCCCGCGCTGAGCGAGATCAGCCCGGGGCACTGGTGCCGCTGCTGGCTGAACAGCGAGGAGGTGGCGCAATGAGCGGCCGCGATATTTTGCTGGATGTCCAGCGCCTTCAGGTGTATTTCCCGATCAAAAGCGGCGTGATGCGCAAGGTGGTGGGCCACGTTCACGCCGTGGAGGAGGTCAGCTTCACGGTCGTGCGGCGCGAGGTATTCGCGCTGGTCGGCGAGTCCGGCTGCGGGAAAAGCACCACCGGCTCCGCTATCCTGCGCCTGATCGAGCCGACGGGCGGCAGGGTCATCTTCGACGGCAAAGACCTGAGCGCGCTGTCGGATGAGCAGCTCCGCCTCAAGAGAAGAGACATGCAGTTTATCTTTCAGAATCCGTACGCCTCCCTGAACCCCCGCATGAACGTATGGAAGCTGCTCAGCGAGCCGCTGAAGGTGCATTTTCACCTATCAGAGGCGGAGCTGCGCGAACAGGTGGAGGCCATGCTGAAGCGCATCGGCATGACGCCGGACCAGCTGACCAGGTATCCTCATCAGTTTTCCGGCGGTCAGAAGCAGCGCATTTCCATCGCCCGCGCGCTGATCACCCATCCCAGCTTTGTCGTGGCGGACGAGCCGGTCTCCGCGCTGGATGTGTCCATCCAGGCGCAGATCCTGAACCTGATGATGGAATTGCAGCAGGAAATGCAGCTCTCCCTGGTCTTTATCTCGCATGACCTGAACGTGGTCCGCCACATCAGCAACCGCGTGGGCGTCATGTACTTGGGCTCGCTGATGGAAACGGGGGATACGGAGGATGTGTACCGTCACCCCGCGCACCCGTATACCCAGGCGTTGCTGAGCGCGGTGCCGTCGCACGATCCCGCGCACAAATCGCGGCATATAGTGCTGGAGGGAGACGTGCCCAACCCCGCCGACCCGCCCTCAGGCTGTCCGTTCCACACGCGCTGCGCGCGCTGCAGCGAGCAGTGCCGCCAGTCCAAGCCAGAGCTGCGCGAGATCGCCCCGGGCCATATGGCCGCCTGCCACTGTGTCTGATTGAGAGATATGCGTAAGCCGCCCGCTGATACCGATTTAGCGGGCGGCTTTCTGGCGGTTGGACTCATGCTGACCGCGATGCAAGAACCGCATGGTACAAAGTATCGAAACCAAAGTGTACGAGTAGGGTCGCATGGCTCAGTTGGTAGATAATGTGATATGCTCTATTTTCATTGGGTATGCATATTACCGAAAACACCCTGAAAGCCTTATGGCATAAGGATTATCAGAAAATCGTATGAATCAATGGGAAAGAAGGCATACGGGTGTTCAATCCGGAAAACTGCCATCATTCCGTCAGGATTATATGAAAAATGCGTCCAGTACAGAGGGTTCAGCCTGCATCCCTCTTTTGACAAACAGAATGAGCGAGCAATCCGTTCACATTCATATGCTGCAAATGATCTCGTTTTGCTATGAACGAAATGCCAGATGGGCACAGGGGGACGGATTGCCCGCGTGGGTGTGAACGAATGGCCGGAAATTGGTGTAAATGAAATGACCGACTGGATGAGTTTCCAGCCGGTCAGCATTTTATGATATGCTAAGCGTCTTGGCGTATTTGAACTGAATGATATCACCAGGCGCGGTTTCCGTATAGGCATCCTCCTGATGCATGATTTCGACGATCTCTGCTTTCGGGAGATTTCCAAACCGTTGGATGATGGCATCCATTACTTCTTCATCTTCCGGATTGAGGAATGGGTAATCCTTGTTCTCTGAAGGTAGGAACTTATATCCTGTACCATCACCCATGTCGATTTCTTCGCGGTTGATCGTACTGAGATCGACAATGGATGTCCTGCTCTTCAAAGAAAACATCTATGACCAACCCTTTGAGCTCGCGTACCGTTTCCAGTAGCGTCACCGTGTTCCGGGCAAACCGTGAAATCGACTTGGTGATCACCATGTTGATCTTCCCGGCGCGGCAATCCTCCAGAAGCCGTTTGAATTCCTCCCGGCTGTCTTTCGTGCCGGAAACCGGTTCGTCCGCATAGACGCCTGCGTAATGCCAACCCGGATGACTCTGGATCAGATTGCTGTAGTAGCTGGCCTGCATGGACAGGGAATGACGCATGGCATCTTTCTCAGAAGACACACGCGCATATGCCGCCACCCGGAATTCAGGAGCCAGTTTGGGCAGTGCTTCTACCCTTGAAACCCTCTTTTCCACGGGCTCCACCTCCTTCGTTAGTGTGGCATATTACCTCTGTTTTCCTTATTTATCAACGCTATATCACGGTATAAACTCGATAAAGGCAGTTTATATTTTTTGAGGAGCGCATGGTCGATTTTCTCATAATCGTCCAGGCTGATGATGCCCATTTTCAGCATTCTCCGGGCCTGGGCTATCGCTGAGCAGTACCCGATGATATCCTTATTCACGAGCCACACCAGCCTTCTGTGACCGGGCCAGCCCATAACAGGCACGGGAGCAGTACCGTCCATGGTAGGTGAAGAATGCACGACCGCAAATCTCGCAGGTCTGTTTATGCGCTGAAGCCCTCCTGGACAGATCCCTGTGCTCGTTCCAATAGAGGCTACGGCACCGGTCATTACAGAAGGACTTGGCCTTGCCGTTCCCGGTCTGTTCCAGTGGTGCGCCACACTGCTTGCAGCGCATTTGGCTGACTGTGACGCGTGGAGCAGGGTCTGGTGTTTCCTTCTTTCCGCTGACACGGGACAGGAAGGATTTGATGGTGCCGAGGGGCAGTCCTATGGTTTCCGCGATTGCTGAAAACGAGTATTGCTGCTGTCTCAGGGACAGGACAACGTCCTTCTCTGCCTGCGTCATTTCCAGATTCCTCCGTTCTGAGGACCATCATCCTCATAACTCACTGGAAAAAAGCAGGCCGATTGGACCACCCAAAAACAGCAAAAGTGGCAGCGCGTGCCCCCATGTTTTATATGTTAACAGTCCATACATTG